>NZ_WBKP01000074.1 GCF_009602465.1 Cumulibacter manganitolerans
GCCCCGCCCACCGCTGCGAGCTCGACCACGTCATCCCGCACCGGCCCGACGGAACCGGCGGAACCACCGCCGACACCGACCTCACCACCGAATGCAAGCAGCACCACCGCTGGCGCCACCAGCTCGGCCTCGACCTGCGCCTGGAGCGCGACGGCACCCTCGTATGGGGCATCCGCGGACGCGAGTACCGCACTCACGCCACCCAGCTCATCTAGCACCCGCACGGTACGATTGCCGCTGCGTCGTACGGGGTACGGCGCAGGCCGACTTGGCGCAATTGGCAGCGCATCTGTCTTGTAAACAGAGGGTTGCGGGTTCGAGTCCCGCAGTCGGCTCCGTTATGTCTCCGTGAAATTGCGGCTGGTGCGGGAGTCGGCTGCAGGGCATGCTGAGCGTGTGAAGACGCGACCAAATCTGGTCCTCGCCGTCGTGGCGGGCGCAGTCGTGGTTCTTGCTGTCGTCGCGGCCGTGGTGGCTGCCCTGCGCCCGACGCCCCACTTCGACAAGTCGACGCCGGAGGGCACGGCCCAGCTGTTCGTCTCGGCGGTCGTCAACGACGACGACCAAGGGGCGGTCGAGCTTCTCGATCCCACGCTCGGCTGCGGCACTCCGTTGAGGGACGTCTACCGCCCGACGAGCGTGTCGATGAGCGTCGTCGACGTGACTCGCGACGGCGACACCGCCCGCGTGGTCCTCTACGTCACCGAACAGGGTAGCGGCGGGCTCCTCGACTCGTTCTCCCACAACGAGACCTACGACCTGAAGGCCGACAACGGCGGGTGGCTCATCACCGGTCTCCCGTGGCCGGTCTTCTCCTGCAAGTGAGGCGGCGATGATCAGCGGAATCCTGCTCCTGGCCCTGCTGGCCGGCGTCGCGGTCACCCTCGCCTCGGCGGCGCACCGGGGAGCGCATCTGCGGGTCGACGTGCACACGCTGCGCCGGCTCTTCCAGTACGCCGTCCTCTTCGCCCTCGTCGTGATCGTCACGGTCGGTGTCACGGGCCTGGTCACCCGGTTCGTCGGGAAGCCGGCGTTCGGCGAGGACGCCGACGCGCTGCTCGCCCGCAGCCTCGCGTTCGCCCTGGTGGGAGCGCCCCTGGCAGCGCTCCTCGCCTGGTGGTCCCGGCGGCGTCAGCTCGCCGACGGCTCCGAGACGCGGTCCGGCGTCTTCGCCGCCTACCTCACCGTCGCCGCCCTCACTGGAGCGACGGCTGCCGCCTTCAACCTGCAGAGCGTGGGAGGCGCCGCCGCAGACGGCCGCGTGGACGGCGGCGCGGTCGCCGCAGTCCTCGCCTGGGGCGCCGTGTGGCTCGGGCACTGGGCACTGGCCACCCGGATGCTCGACGGAGATCGCGCCGTCCCCCACCTCCTGCTCGGTTCGCTGATCGGACTGATCCTGGGCGCCGGCGGCCTGATCTCGACGTTGGGCAGCTCGCTGGAGATCTTCGTGCACAGCGGCTCAGGATCGGGTCGGCCGACCGCGCCGGGCGCCGGCCTCGGCCTGCTCGTCGGGGGCGCGCTCATCTGGGTGCGCTACTGGGCGACGACAGCAATCCGGCTGCCCCGCAGCAACCTGTGGTTCGGCATCGTGCTGCCGGTCGGCGTCGGCGGCGGTCTGGTGCTCAGCCTCGTCGGGGCGAGCCGCCTGATCTGGACGGTGCTGGTCTGGCTCGTCGGCAAGCCCGCCGAAGGCTCCGCCACGGTGCACTTCGGCGGCATCGGCCGCGACGTAGCCGTGCTCCTGGTGGGCCTGCTGATGTGGTGGTACCACCGCGCCGTCCTGGGCCCGCACCACGAGCGGCGCTCCGAGGTCCAGCGGGTCTACGAATACCTGATGGCCGGTCTCGGCCTCATCGCCGCGGCTGTCGGAGCCGGCACCGCGCTGGTCGGGTTCATCGAGGCGGTGACCCCCGGCGTGGACGTCGGCATGTCGGTCGTGAACACCGTGCTCGCGGCCGTGACACTGCTGATCGTCGGAGCACCCGTGTGGTGGGTCTTCTGGAGCCGCATCCGCCGGGCGGCCGACCTCGACCGCGCCGGCGAAGTCACGTCCCCGACCCGAAGGACCTACCTCATCCTGCTGTTCGGCGTCGCCGGCGTCGCGGCCGTCATCGCCCTCATCGCCGTGGCCTGGACCTTCTTCCAGGACGTCGTGGCGGGCCGCCTCAGCGGGGTGACGATCCGCCAGATGCGCTACGGGCTGGGCACCCTGCTGGGCACGGCGGCCGTCTCCGGCTACCACTGGTCGATCCTGCACCACGACCGCGGGGCCGCGGCCCCGCGACGCGTCCGCGGCCCCCGGTCCGTCGTCCTGGTCGGTCCCGCCGACGCCGCGGTCGAGGACGCCGTCCGGCGGGCCACCGGCGCACGCGTCGAGTCGTGGAGCCCGCTCGACACCTCGACCGGCGCGGGCGCCTGGGACGCCGAAGTCCTCGTCGAGCTGCTTTCCGGGCATCCCGACGAGGACCTGCTCGTGCTGTCCGATGACGGCGTCCCGCGCGTCGTTGCCGTGAGTCGGAGCGGGCGTCCTGCTCCACCCGCCCCGACGCACGGCCACCTCGGCGATGACGCCTCGGTGGTCTAGCTCCGCAGCTGCTGGGCGTGGTCCTGCACAGCGTCCTTGCTGTCCGCCGCCGACTCCTTCACGTTGTCGGCAGCCGACTGGCCTTCCTGCTTCACGTTGCTCACGGCGTCCTGCGCCTCGGACTTCACCTGCTGCACGGCGTCCTGCGCGGGATCCTTGAGCTTCTGGCCGACCTCCTGCGCCTGCGCCTTGACGTCCTCGACGAGCGGCTGCGCCTTCTCCTGGACGGTGGTCGCCGCCTGGCGCTCCGCCCGAGACGCCGGGAACAGCGACCCGACGAGCCAGCCGGCACCCAGCGCGATCATCCCGGCCGCGAGCGGGTTCCCGCGCGTCTGCCGCTTGATCTGGTTCGGCATGTCGCCGGCCGTCTGCTTCGCCTGGTCGACCGCCGATCCGGCCGTCGATGACGCGTCCGACGCGCTGCCCATGATGTTCTCCTTCACCGATCGGACGCGCTCGCGCATCTCTCGCTTCTGCCGCTCGACGACGTTCGACGGGTCGACGGTCTGCCCGAGGGCGTTCACGTTGTTGCTCAGATCGCGCCGGGTCATCTCGATCTCGCGGCGGATCTGGTCGGGGTCTCGGTTCTCAGCCATGGGTCGTCTCATTTCCCTTCAGTGCATCGGGGATCCTGGCGGCGGTCTCGGTGGTCCGTTGCAGGCCGCGGATCTTGGTCATCTCCTTGCGGCCCATGGCCGCCATCACTGCTGCCGCGATCGCCCACAGCACGCCCACGATGAGGGCCGCCCACCCGAAGCTCTCGATCAGGTTGGCGATTCCCCACCACAGCGCGATCGACAGGAACAGCAGCGCCATGTGCGCGGCGACACCGCCTCCGGCGAACAGCCCCGCCCCCTTGCCGGCGCGCGAGGCGGACTGCTTGATCTCCGCCTTCGCCAGCTCGGTCTCCTGCCGGACCAGCGCCGAGAGGTCCTCGGTGATGTTGCCGACGATCCGGCCGATGTCGCTCAGCGGCTGTCCCAGATCGTCCGCCCGGTCGGCGCGATCGATCCGCGACGCGCCGGCGGACAACCCGGTGGGATCCGAGAGCGGAACGCTGTGTGGGTCGCGAGCGGTGGTCATCGAGGACCCCGATCGCCGTACGGGCCCTCCGGGTCGAGCACCGGTTCCACGAGCGGGTCCGGACCGGCCCCCGTCGCGCTCCACTGCCCCGAACCGGGCTGCTGGCTCATCGGGTGCGCCGGCAGGTTCTCGTACTCCGTCGTGCCGGTCGCGTAGCCTGCGGGCCCGGTCTCCACACCGGCCGGGGGCACGTACTCCGTCACCTCGGGGTCGCTGGCCAGCGGCGTGGCGGGCGCGCCCACCCCGTAGCCGGGGATGTACGCCGCGCCCATGTTGTCCGGCTCCAGCGCCGCACCGGCACCGGCACCGCCGCTGCCCGGCTCGTCCGCCGTGAGCCCGCGCGTCAGCCGGCCCGCGAGCAGGCCCGCGCCGGCCGCGATGGCCAGGAAGACGCCCGGCTTGCGCGCGGCGAACCGGCGTACCTCGTTGAGGACGTCACCCGGCTCACGCTGCTCGAGCCACTGCGCGACCTCACCGGCCTTGCTGGCAGCCTGGCCCGCGAACGCGTGCACCGGACCGGACCCGTCGTTGGAGCGCACCATCTTGTGCAGCTCGTCGGCCAGGTTGCGGATCTCTCCCGCGAGGCGCTGCTGCTGACCACTGGCATGACCATCCAGCTCGGTCTTCGCCTGATCCATCAACCGCTTGGCGTGGGTGCCGGCGGTGTCGGCGACGTGCTTGGCCTCCTGCTTGGCGGTCTGCGCCACCTGCTGGCCCTCGTGCTTGGCGTCCTGCGCGACGGAGGCGGCCTCCTGCTTCGTGTGCTCGGCCACCTCCTGGGCCTGACCCTGCGTGGTGCCGCTGGGAGCCGTATCGGTACCGCCCTGTGGCGGATGCTGGAACTGGGAACCCTGTGTCATCTTCACTCCTGGGGTGTCGTCCGCTCCCGGACGTTGCTGGCCCGACGAGCGGTTCTAGCACCCGTACCCAGGTCCGGAAACGGCTAAACAACCCAGGTCATCCCGACGCCGAGGGGAACTGCGGCGGCCGCTTCTCCCGCAGCGCGGTGTAGCCCTCCACGACGTCCGGCCCCATGAACGTGAGCATCTCGTACGCCGCCGACTGGTCGAAGGTCGGTCCCGCGGCGCGCAGCCAGTTGTTCAGCGCCCGCTTCGTCAGCCCGATCGCCGGTTGCGACCCGGTGGCCAGCACGTCGGCGACGCGCAGCGCCTCCGGCAGCACCTCGTCCCGCGGCAGCGCCTTCGCGACCATGCCCATCGCCGCCGCGTCCGCGCCGGTCACCATCTCGCCGGTCATCAGGTAGTACTTCGCGCGCGCGATCCCGGCCAGCAGCGGCCAGATGATGGCCGCGTGGTCACCGGCGGCCACCCCGAGCTTGACGTGCCCGTCACCGATGCGCGCGTCCTCGGCGGCGATCGCCACGTCGGCCAGCAGCGCGGCGACCGTGCCCGCCCCGACGGCTACCCCGTTGATCGCCGAGACGATCGGCTTCGGGCAGTTGATGATGTTGTAGACCAGGTCGCTCATCTCCGCGAGCATGTGCGACACCCGGTCGTAGTCGCCGGCCATCCGCTCGACCATCGCGAGGTCGCCGCCGGCGGAGAAGGCCTTGCCGGCCCCGGTGATCACGGCCACGCGCACCGACGGGTCACGAGCGACGTCCTGCCAGACGGTGGCGAGCTCGGTGTGCATCCCCTCGTCCGCGGCGTTGTACTTCTCGGGCCGGTCGATGGTGATCAGCAGGACGCCGTTGTCGCGGCGGTCGAACGTCAGCTGCTGGTAGTCCTCGAAGCTCATCGGCGCTCCCTCGGTCGGTCCGGTTGTTACTGTCACCGTACGAGCCGCACCTGCCGGCACGGGAAGGACCAGACAGGTGATCGATCCACACAGCCCCAGGTGCACCGGAGCCACCGAGTTCGTCGACTCCGACCACCCGGTGGTCGTCGAGTACGCCGAGCAGGTCTGCGCCGCCGCCGGCGCGACCACCGACCGCGCCAAGGCCGTCGCGCTGTTCAACGCGGTGCGTGACGGCTGGCGCTACGACCCCTACGACGTCTCCTACGATCCCGCCGACTACCGCGCCAGCGCGGTCCTGGCGTCGTCCGCGAACTGGTGCGTCCCGAAGTCGGTGCTGCTGACCGCGCTCTGCCGCGCGGCCGGGATCCCGGCGGCGCTGGGATTCTCCGACGTGAAGAATCACCTGCAGAGCGAGAAGCTGCTAGCGCAGATGGGCACCGACCTGTTCGTCTACCACGGCTACTCGCTGATCTGGCTCGACGGACGCTGGCGCAAGGCGAGCTCGGCGTTCAACAAGGAGCTCTGCGAGCGGTTCGGCACGAAGGTGCTCGAGTTCAACGGCGTGGACGACGCCCTCATGCACCCCTACGACGAATCAGGAAACCGGCACATGCAGTACATCAATCACCGGGGCGACTACGACGACCTGCCCCTCGACGACATCTTCGCGACCTTCGACGAGGTGTACGGCGAGCGGCTGCGCACCGGAGAGGGCGCCCGATGAGCCGGCACGAGGACCACACGTCGCTCGCCGAGAAGCTCTCCGAGATCGCCCGGGCGGCGAAGCTGACGGTCGCGGTCGCCGAGTCGCTCACCAGCGGGCGGATCGCGTCGGCGCTCGGCGCGTCGTCCAGCTCCTCCGAGTGGTTCCTCGGCGGCGTCGTCGCGTACTCGCGGAAGGTCAAGCACGAGGTCCTCGGCGTCCCGCCGGGGCCGGTCGTGTCCGAGGAGGCGGCCCGCGCGATGGCCGAGGGCGTCCGTGACCTGACCGGCGCCGACCTCGGCGCGTCGGCCACCGGCGCCGGCGGTCCCGAGGGCCAGGACGACCAACCGCCCGGCACGGTGTTCATCGCAGTCGCGGACGGCGGGCGGACGCACGTGCGCGAGCTGCACCTCGACGGTGAGCCCGCCGACGTCCTCGGCCGCACGACCACCGCCGTGCTCGAGGCGCTGATCGCCTCGAGCACGACGGAGTAGGCCGCGCTCAGCCCTCCACGTCGGCCGCGGTGACCTCGAGAACCTGCCGCCGCCCGACATCGGCCGGGACGACCACGTGCCGCGAGCGCAGGTACTCGCCGATCGCCTTGCCGATCTGGTCGACGCGGGTGTTCGACGAGCCGCCGGTGCCCAGCAGCCCCCGCAGCACGAAGTGCACCGCCTGGATGCCCTCCATCTCGTGCCGCACGATGTCGAGATCCTTCGCGTCGGGGATCAGCCGCCGCAGCTCGTCGGTCGACAGGGCCGACCGCAGCCACGGCCACACCTCCGGGTCGCGCGACCACACGCCGACGTTGCTGTTGCCGCCCTTGTCGCCGGCCCGCGCGTACACCAGCCGGCCCAGCTCGACGGTGACCGTGTCCCCGTCGTACGACGGCTGGTGCGGCTCGGGATGCACCGGCTGGCCCGCCGGCTCCCGCTCGACCGGCGGCACCTCGATCGCCTCCCGCCGGCCGTCGGCGTGCACGACGACGTGCTCGACGTCCGCCATCGGCAGCAGCGCCGGCCAGTAGTCGATCTGCGGCGACGGCTTCTTGTTGAACGGCGTCAGGGCGTCGTTGAAGAAGCCCGGGATGCTCTGCAGGTACAGCGCGCCGAGCCGCCGCGCGAGGTCGAACTCCTCGAGCTCCTGGCGGGTCTTCGCGACCGCCATGAAGCGGACCGCGACGGTCGCCTCCCACTGGTTCTGCGGGTCCTCCGCCGCCACGCCGAGGGGCGTGACGTCCAGCTGGATCCCGGCCGGCTTGCCGTGCCCGACCTGGGCACGCATCAGCTCCACCTTGCCGGCGACGTCCGGAGACGTCGCGTACACCGTGTTGGTGATCTTGTAGCCCACCGGCGCGAACATCGCGACCTTCGTGGTCTCCGGCGGCGGCGAGCCGACGACGCCGTCGATCTGCACCCGGTCCTTGCCCACCTTGCTCAGCCGCACGTCGTCGAGGTGCACGGTGACGTCGGGGTTCAGGTAGCGCACGCCCTGCAGCTCGTACAGCAGCTGCGCGGTCACCGTGTCGGGGACGACCGCGCCGGCGTCCCGCTCGTGCTTGGTGATCACGGTGGTGCCGTCGGCGGCGATCTCCGCGATCGGGAAGCCGGGCTCGATCATCGACGGGATCGCCCGGAAGCCGGCGAAGTTGCCACCGGTGGCGTGCGCCCCGCACTCGATGATGTGCCCGGCCACGACCGCCCGCGCGAGCCGATCCCAGTCGTCGATCGCCCACGAGTGCCACCACGCCGCGGACCCGCAGATCAGCGACGCGTCGGTCACCCGGCCGCAGATCACGATGTCGGCGCCCTCGGCGAGCGCCCGCGCGATGCCCCACCCGCCGAGGTACGCGTTGGCCGCGACCGGCTCGTGGCCCCACTCCGACAGCGGGCGGCCCGAGTCCAGGTTCTGGAACCGCGCGCCGGCTGCCGTGAGACCGGCGACCTTCTCCAGCACGTTGTCGCCCTCGATGTGCGCGACCGTCAGGTCGTGGCCGTCCTCGGCGCACATCCTGCGCAGCTCGGCCGCGAGCGCCGCGGGATCGAACCCGCCCGCGTTCGTGACGACCCGGATGCCGCGCTCGGCGATGTCCGCCAGGTTCGGGCGGACCTGCTCGACGAAGAACTCGACGTACCCCGGCTGGCCGGCCTTGCGGACCGCCGCCAGCTGGGCGAGCGTGAACTCGGCGAGGTAGTCGCCGATCACCACGTCGACCGGGTCGCCGGTCACCGACTCCGCGAGGCCGGTGAACCGGTCGCCGAGGTAGCCCGAGAAGCTTCCGATCCGGATCGGCCGGTCTGCCGGGGCGCCCACTAGTGCTGCGCCAGCTCGTGCCGGCCGACGACCATGTGGTGCACCTCGTCGGGGCCGTCGGCGAACCGCAGGTGGCGGACGTCGGCGTACAGCTCGGTCAGCGGGAACCAGTGCGAGATGCCGGCGGCGCCGTGGATCTGGATCGCCTGGTCGATGATCTGGCAGGTCTTCTCCGGGACGACGGCCTTGACCATCGAGATCCAGACCCGCGCCTCCTTGTTGCCGAGCACGTCCATCGCCTTGGCGGCCTTGAGCACCATCAGGCGCATCGACTCGATCTCGATCCGGGCCCGCGAGATCTTCTCGAGGTTGCCGCCGAGCTTGGCCAGCGGCTGACCGAACGCGGTGCGGGAGTTGCCGCGCTTGACCATCAGATCCAGGGCGACCTCGGCCTTGCCGATGGTGCGCATGCAGTGGTGGATGCGGCCCGGGCCGAGGCGCAGCTGGGAGATCTCGAAGCCACGGCCCTCGCCGAGCAGCATGTTCGACTCCGGCACGCGGACGTTGGTGAAGCGCATGTGCATGTGGCCCCGCGGCGCGTGGTCGTCGCCGAAGACCTTCATCGGGCCGAGGAT
Organism: Cumulibacter manganitolerans; assembly: GCF_009602465.1. Lineage (NCBI taxonomy): Bacteria > Bacillati > Actinomycetota > Actinomycetes > Geodermatophilales > Geodermatophilaceae > Cumulibacter > Cumulibacter manganitolerans. The sequence continues at coordinate 9,017 of NZ_WBKP01000074.1, forward strand.
CTCCACGCCGGGCGTGTCCATCGGGACCAGGATCTGCGAGTGGTTCTTGCCCTTCGGGCCGTCGTTGTTCGTCTTGACCATCACGATCATGATCTTGCAGCGCGGGTCGCCGGCACCGGAGATGTAGAACTTCTCGCCGTTGATGACCCACTCGCCGTTCTCCAGGACGGCGCCCATCTCGATGTTCTTGGCGTCGGAGGACGCCACCGCCGGCTCGGTCATGACGTACGCCGAGCGGATCTCGCCGTCCAGCAGCGGCTGCAGCCACTGCTGCTTCTGCTCCGGCGTCCCGACCCGCTCCAGGACCTCCATGTTGCCCGTGTCGGGGGCGGCGCAGTTCATCGCCTCGGAGGCCAGCGGGCTCTTGCCCAGCTCGGTCGCGATGTAGGCGTAGTCGAGGTTCGACAGGCCCTCACCGGTGTCGGCGTCCGGCAGGAAGAAGTTCCACAGGCCCTCCTCCTTGGCCTTGTCCTTCGCCTTCTGCAGCGCCTCGAGCTGGCCGGGGGCGAAGGTCCACCGGTCGGTGTGGCCCTCCCCGAGCTTGACGTACTCCTCGTACATCGGATCCACGGTCTCCTTGATGAACCGCTTCACGTGCTCGAGCAGCGGCAACGCCTCCGGCGACATGCGCAAGTCGTTGAGCTCGTCCATGGGATCCATGCTGGGGGTCTGCTGGGTCATTCGGGTCTCCCGCTGTGTTGACATCGATATCACCTTTCAACATAGCTGGCCGTTCCGCGGCGGACCATCGCGCGGGCCGCATAGGCTGGCGCCAGCCGCCCGTGGACCGCGGGCGCGAACGAAAGGGGCCCGATATGACCAGCGATCACAACCACCCGATCGACGACAACGACGGCACCATGACCGACGAGGAGGCGCAGCGGATCGCCGCCGAGCAGACCGCCGCGACCTCCGAGAACGCCGACGAGGCGGGCAAGGACTGGGAGGGGCGCGACGTCGACGCCCCGAAGCCGCTCTAGGCCGGGCGCAGCTGGGCGAGCACGGCGCGCACGATCGCGCTCAGCGGCTGGTCGAACGAGACCACGACGCCGTGCTCCCCAGCCGTCAGCCGCTCGAGCGCGTCGTACTGCGACCGCACCAGGGTGGCCGGCATGAAGTGCCCCCGCCGGGCCGCCACCCGCCGCGCGATGACGTCCTCCGGCCCGTCGAGGTGCACGAACACCGCCTCCGGCACATCCCGCCGGAGGCGGTCACGGTAGGCCACCTTCAGCGCCGAGCAGGCGAGCACGCACCCGGTGCCGGCGTGCTGCGCCAGCCAGCGGCCGCACTCCTCCAGCCACGGCCGGCGGTCCTCGTCGGTCAGCGGGTGGCCGGCCGCCATCTTCAGCACGTTGGCGCGCGGGTGGAAGTCGTCCGCGTCGGCGAAGGGGATGCCGAGCCGCTCGGCGACCTGCCTGCCGACCGTCGTCTTGCCGCACCCGCTCACGCCCATCACCACCACCGTCGGCTGCATAGCCCTCCTTCTTCTACTCTCAGGCTGGCACACAATGAGCGCATGACGTGCGCGCTCGGTCTCTCCCCGGACGGCGAGCCGTGGCTGCATCGCGACGGCGCCACCCGCCCCGCGACCTGGGGCGACATCGCCGCCGTCGAGGCCTCCGACCGGCCTCGTTGGATCATTCCGTCCGTCGCCCGGGTGTATCCCGCGCTGCGCGCCGCCGGCGTGCGCCTCGACCGCTGCCACGACCTCGGGCACGCCGAGACGATCCTCGGCCACTTCGAAGGCCGCCCCGTCGCGGCGCCCCCGGCCGCCGATCCCACGCCGGCCCTCTTCACGGCCGCCGGCGACCGCGCGGAGGATCCCGGCCGGACGGCCCTCGAGCAGTACGCCGCCCAGCAGGACCGGCTGCTCGCGACCGGGCACGCCGACCGGCTCGGTCTGCTCCTCGCCGCCGACAGCGTGGGCGCGCTGCTGGCGGTGGAGATGACCGAGGACGGGATCCCGTGGAGCGCCGACGTGCACGAGCGGCTGCTGGCCGACGCGCTCGGCGACCGGCCACCGTCCGGCGCGCGGCCGCCTCGCCTGCAGCAGCTGGCCGAGCAGATCGCCGCGACGTTCGGCAAGCCGGTGAACCCCGACTCCCCCGCGGAGCTGCTGGGCGCCTTCGCCCGCGAGGGCATCGAGCTGGAGACCACGCGCAAGTGGCAGCTCGCCCGGCTCGAGCACCCCGTGGTCGCGCCGCTCCTGGAGTACAAGGAGCTGTCCCGGCTGCACACCGCGAACGGGTGGTCGTGGCTGCGCGAGTGGGTGCGCGACGGACGATTCCGGCCCGAGTACGTGCCCGCCGGCGTCGTCACCGGCCGGTGGGCGACCCGCGGCGGAGGTGCGCTGCAGATCCCGCGCCGGCTGCGCAGCGCCGTCGTGGCCGACCCCGGCCGGCTGCTGGTCGTCGCGGACGCCGCCCAGCTCGAGCCCCGCATCCTGGCGGCCATGTCGCGCGACCCCGGCATGATGCGGGCCGCCGGCGCCGACGACATGTACGCCGCGCTCGCGGCGGAGGCGTTCGGCGGAGAGCGGGCGCGCGCCAAGGTGGGCCTCCTGGGCGCGATGTACGGCCAGGTCGGCGGTGGTGCCGCCCGCCCGCTGCAGGTGCTGCGGGCCCGGTACCCGCAGGCGCTCCGGCTGCTCGAGAACGCGGCCACCGCCGGGGAGCGCGGCGGCCTGGTCCGCACCCACCTCGGGCGCACCAGCCCGCCACGCAGCGAACGCGACCCGACACCGGCCCAGGAGCGCGCCCGGGGCCGGTTCACCCGCAACTTCGTCGTCCAGGGCACGGCCGCCGAGTGGGCGGAGTCGTTGCTGGGCATCCTGCGCCGCAGCCTCCACGCGGCGTACGGCGAGGGCGGCGCCGCACGGATCGTCTTCTATCAGCACGACGAGGTCATGGTGCACTGCGACGAGCACCTGGCGGACGCCGTCATCGGGCACATCGAGGCCGCCGCGGCCGCCGCGACACGGCTGCTGTTCGGCGACACGGAGGTCGTGTTCGGGCTCGACGCACGCGCCGCGAAGACCTACGCCGAGGCGCACTAGCGCATACCCTCGTGGGGTGAGTCTGGACCTCCTCGGCACCTCCCCCGCCACGCCCGCGACCTTCGGCGGCCTGACCGACGAGCAGCGGCTCAAGGGGCTGCGCAAGATGAAGCTCATCGCCCTCGGGCTGCTCGTCGTGGCCGGCATCATCTTCCTGGCCTGCGTGCTCTGGCAGCGTTCCGGCGCCCCCGAGTGGGTCGGCTACGTCAAGGCGACGGCCGAGGCGTCGATGGTGGGCGCACTCGCCGACTGGTTCGCCGTCACGGCGCTGTTCCGCCACCCGATGGGGATACCGATCCCGCACACCGCCATCATCCCGGCGAAGAAGGACTCCCTCGGTGCCTCGCTCGGCGAGTTCGTGCAGGGCAACTTCCTCACCGGGCCGGTGCTGGCCGAGAAGATCCGGCAGGTCGGCATCTCACAACGCATCGGCGAGTACGTCGCCGATCCGGCCAACGCCCGCAAGCTGGGCAACAACTTCGGCCACGCGATCGAGATCGGCGCCGAGATCATGAACGACGACGATGTCCACGAGGCGTTCGACAACATCGTCGTCAAGCGGGTCCGCGCCACCCCCGCCGCGCCGATCGTCGCCAAGCTCATCGACATCGCGGTGGCCGGAGGCAACCACCAGCACATGATGACCGCCGCGCTGCAGGGGATGTCGCGCTTCATGCACGACAACCGGGCGGTGTTCCGCCTGAAGCTGGCCCAGGAGTCCCCCGACTGGGTGCCCTCGTTCATCGACGACAAGATCTTCGAGCGGTTGTTCAACGGTGTCCAGTCGTTCATCGACGACGTCTCGACCGACGAGAACCACGCCCTGCGCACGCAGTTCGACGCGAAGGTGCGCGAGTACGCGCACACGCTGCGCACCGATCCCGAGGCCGCCGCCAAGGTCGACGCCATCAAGGAGGACGTGCTCAACCATCCGGCCGTCCGCGAATGGTCGCAGAGCGCGTGGACCGCGATCAAGCGCCAGATCATCGACATGGCAGCGGATCCGGAGTCGGACCTCCGCAGGAGCGTGGACGGCACCATCGTCCGCGTGGGTCGGATGCTGCAGGACGACCGCGACCTGCAGCGCAAGGCCGACGCCTGGATCGAGCGCGGCATGCTCTACATCGTCGACCAGTACAAGGACGACATCTCCGACCTCATCTCCGGCACGGTCGCCCGCTGGGACACGCAGGAGACCTCGAAGAAGATCGAGACGCTGGTCGGGCGCGACCTGCAGTTCATCCGGATCAACGGCACCGTCATCGGCGCCCTCGCCGGACTCGTCATCTACACGATCGCGCAGCTGTTCAGCGGCTGACCTCGTCGTCGGTCCGCAGGTCGAGGCCGAGGTCGAGCACCGGGGCGGAGTGGGTCAGCGCGCCGACCGCGAGGTAGTCGACCCCGGTGGCCGCCACCTCGGCGGCGCCGGCCAGCGTCAGGCCGCCGCTGGCCTCGAACCGCGCTCCCGAGCCCGCGGCCCGGCCGAGCTCGACACACTCCCGCAGCTGGCCGGGGGTCATGTTGTCCAGCAGGATAAGCTCGGCGCCGGCCGCCACGGCCTCGCGGGCCTGCTCGACGGTGTCCACCTCGACCTCCACCGGCACGGCCGCCCCGCACCGCTCCCGCACGGCGCGGTAGGCGGCGGTGACCGAACCGGCCGCGGTGACGTGGTTGTCCTTGATCAGGGCGGCGTCCCCGAGCCCCATCCGGTGGTTCACGCCGCCGCCGCAGCGCACCGCGTACTTCTGCAGCTCGCGCAGCCCGGGGACCGTCTTGCGGGTGTCGCGCACCCGCGCCCCGGTGCCGGCCACCGCCCGCTGCCACGCGGCGGTCAGCGTGGCCACGCCGGAGAGCTGGCAGAGCAGGTTCAGCATCGTCCGCTCCGCCGTGAGGATGACCGGCAGCGGTCCGCTGACGCCCAGCACCACCGACCCCGGCACCACCGGATCCCCGTCGGCCAGCCGCGGCTCGACGCGTACTGCGCCCCAAACACCGGCGGCGAGTCGTTCGGCATCATCCTCACCGAGGCGATGGCCGCCGGCG
>NZ_WBKP01000075.1 GCF_009602465.1 Cumulibacter manganitolerans
CGATGGGCAGCGCGCCGGGATCCGTGCCAGCTTGGCTGTCATGACAGCCTTCCTGCCCACGCCAGGCGAGAACGCCAGCGGCGCCCGCGCAGCAGCGCCGGGCCCACGAGCACCGCGGCGGCGAGCAGGCCGATCAGCAGCCACCGCAGCACGTCGGCCCAGGGCGACGAGCTCGCCGGTCCGCCGGCCGGCTGGGCCTGACGCGGCGCCGCGGTGGTCGAGGGCAGCTCGTCGGTCTGCTGGGTCTGCTCTGCGCCCTGCGCCGGGTCCGCGGACGGCAACGCCGACGGGTCGATCTGGTCGCTGGGCACGTAGGACAGCGGGACGGCGCGGTCGCCGATCGGCGTCGGGTCGAAGGCGATCCAGCCGACGTCCCCGAAGTACGCCTCGACCCACGCGTGCGCGTCGTCCGTGGTGACGACGTACGACTGATCGGCCTGCTTCGTGCCCTTCGTGTAGCCGACGGCGACCCGCGCCGGGACGCCGGCGATCCGGAACATCGCAGCCATCGCCGAGGCGTACTGCTCGCAGAACCCGCGACGCTTCTGCAGGAAGCTGGCCAGTGGGTCGGCCCCCTTCGGGTCCGGCACGTCGAGGGAGTAGGTCCAGCCCTGGGCGGTGTCGCTGAAGAAGGAGTCCAGCGCGACCGCGACCTGCCACGGCGTCCCGGCCTCGGCGGTCACCTGCTCGGTCAGCGCGACGACCGCCGGATCGACGTCGGCGGGCACCGCCAGGTCGCGCTTCACCTGCGGCGGCACCGAGTCTGCCGTCTGCTGGACGGCGGCCAGCTCCTCGCTCGTCGGCCGCGGCACCTGCGAGGTGAAGGCGTAGGTGGTGTTCTCGACCTCCCCCTTGCTGTCGGTGAAGGCGACCGCCATGTCCCGGTCGAAGCGGCCGCCGCGCAGGCTGATCTGGGTGGGCGAGTAGTACGTGGGGACGAAGACGTCGCTGTACTTCTGGACCTCGACCGTGGTGTGCGTCGTGCTGGTCGCCTTCGGGCCGGAGCCCTGCGGGATGTCGGCGAGGTCGACGCCCGAGTCCTTGGTGTTGGTGAAGCTCCAGCCGCGCTTGCCCCACGTCTCCAGGGTGAGCGCTCGCAGGTAGTACGGCGACGGGTCGTCGGTCTGCACCTTGAACAACGGCAGCGCCTCCTTGCGGCTCAGCTGCCCGATGAGGTCGGTGCTGCGCGCCACCGACTCGTTGGGGCTGCGGTCGGTGTTGCCGGACACGGAGAAGATCCCGCCGTCCGGCAGGCGCACCACGACCGTCGTCGCCGCGGCGAGGGCGATCGCCACCGCCGCGATGACCGCGCCGGAGGCGAGGGAGCCGAGGCCGGCGGCGAGCCCCCGGCGCGGCCCGCGCTCGAGCTCGGCGAGCCAGAGCAGCACGAGGAAGCACAGCACCGGGACGGCGACCAGCGCCATCGCGATGGGGTGCCGCACGATCGCCGCACAGATCGCGAACAACGTCAGCAGCGGGATGCCGGCCAACGCCGGCCGCCTGGTGACCGCGCAGTCGTCGACGAGCACCGCGACCGGGATGACCAGCAGCGCCAGCAGGGCGGCCGTCCCGGGCGTCGGCGAGATCGGCGCGACCTTGGTGCGAGCGGTCCGCGCCCCTTCGCCGATGAGGGCGAGCAGCTGCCCGAAGGACTCCGGGGTGGGGATGAAGCCGGCGAGCATCGTGGAGCCGCAGGTGAGCAGCAGCAGGCCGTAGATGCCCAGCACGAGCTGGATGACGCTGACGTAGGCCTGCGGGACGCGGAACGCCCGCAGGGCGATGCCCGAGCCGACGACGACCGCCACGACGACGGCGGAGGTGACGAGCCACCGCTGGTCGGAGAACACCGGCCCGATCGTGGCGAGCGTCGTGATGGTCGCGGCGCCGGCGACCACGGGTGCGGCGTACGCCGTCACCGGAGAGGCGCCGGCGCTCATCCCGTCACCTGCAGCCGGGGCGCCGTGCCCAGCACGTCCGCCACGGTGCCGGCGTTGCTCACGTAGCCGACGCCGGACCGACGGACGACCCGTTGTCCCGGCGGCTCGACCACGATGACCCGTCCCGCGGGCGGGCTCGCCGGCGCCGGCGCCTCGGTGGTGATCAGGATGCTCGGCCCGTCGGTCGCCGGCAGCGCCGGTGCGGCGCCCGCGGTGGTCGGGTGCGCGAGCGCGAGGAAGCGCAGCAGGGAGGCCGGGTCCCAGCTGCCGCCGGGCGGCTGCTGCTCGCCGGTCGAGTCGACCAGGCGCACGTCGAACCCGTCGCGCAGCAGTGCCATGCCCAGCGACGCGACCACCTCGAGGGCCAGCTCGTAGGTGGCGCCGCGGTGCAGCCGGGACCGGGACTCGTAGCCGATCGTCGCGGTGCGGTCGGACTGGGGTTCGTCCAGCCGGGTCATCAGGCGGCCGACCCGGGCGCTGGTGCGCCAGTGGATGCGGCGCAGGCCGTCCTCGGCGCGATGCTCGCGCACGCCCACCTCGGGCTCGCCCTCGAGCCCTCGGTCGGCGCGGCTGTCGAGGAACCGGGGGAGCGCCCCGGCGACCCGCAGCCACCCCGGGTGGACGTCGTGCCAGCGCGGCAGCCCCAGCACGGTGAGCCGCTCCCGACCGGTCGCGCGGGTCGTCACGAGGCCCAACGGGTCGCGCATGGTGACCTCCAGCGGGCCGACGGTGTGCGTGCCGCGGCTGCGCGGAGCGGTGGTGAAGGCCAGGGTGATCCCGGCGCGGGCCCGCGCGGCGGCGACGGCGAGGTGGCCGGTGGGCGTCAGGTCCTCGCTGACCGCGGCATGGCACACCACGCCGGCCGGCAGCAACGGGCGCCGCACCCGGGTGGCGACCCGCACCGTCGTCGCCGTGCCGACCGGTACATCCGGCGGGTGGGCGCTGATGGTGCTCTCGACGCGGGTACGCAGCAGGAGGCTCAGCAGCCAGGTCAGCACGCAGACGACCAGGATGACGATCGCCACCCGCAGCAGGTCGGTCTCGCCGAGCACCAACGCGCCCACGGCGGCAGCGAACGACGCGGCGAGCACACTGCTGCCACGGGTCGTGAAGGAGACCTTCCGGCGGCGCGGCGAGCGGGATCGGTCAGCGTGGGATGGCAATGCTCTGGATCGCCTCATCGATGACCTCGCTCGCGGCATGCCGGGTGCGGACGTCGTGCCCGCCCATCAGCAGGCGGTGCGACCACACGATCGGGGCCAGCCGCTGGACGTCGTCGGGCGCCACGTAGTCGCGGCCGTCGAGGACGGCCGACGTCTTGGCCGCGCGCAGCAGCTGCAGCGCGGCGCGCGGCGAGGCGCCGAGCCGGACCGCTCCGTGGTCACGGGTGAACCGGGCGAGGGCGACGACGTACTCGCGGATCGAGTCGGCGACGTGGGTGGTGCGCACGGTGGCGATCATCGCCGCGACGTCGTCGGCGGAGCAGACCGCCTCGACGTCCGACAGCGGATCGGACTGTCCGTGCTGCGCCAGCATCCGCGCCTCGGCCGCGGCGTCCGGATAGCCCATCTCGACCTGGGCCATGAACCGGTCGCGCTGCGCCTCCGGCAGCACGAACGTGCCCTCCATCTCGATCGGGTTCTGCGTCGCGATGACCATGAACGGGCGCGGGAGATCGCGCGTGTGCGCGTCGACCGTGACCTGGCGCTCCTCCATGGCCTCCAGCAACGCGGACTGCGTCTTCGGGGTGGCCCGGTTGATCTCGTCGCCGATCACGATGTTGCCGAACAGCGGGCCGGGCGTGAACTCGAACGTGGCCGAACGCTGGTCGAACACCGAGACGCCGGTGAGGTCGCTGGGCAGCAGGTCGGGGGTGAACTGGATGCGGTGCACCGTGCCGTCGATCGCCGCGGCGAGCGCTCGCGCGAGCTTCGTCTTGCCCACCCCCGGCACGTCCTCGATCAGCAGGTGGCCGTCGCACAGCAGGCAGATGATCGCGGTGCGCACCACCTCGCTCTTGCCGGAGATGACGGCCTCGATCTGCTCGGCGATCGCCTGAGCCGCGTCGCGGACGTCGTCGCCGCTCAGCTCCACCGGCCCGGAAGCGCGGTGCCGGGACCGGCGCGTGGTCAGGCCATCAGCAGTCACGGGTCCTCCGGGAATTGTGCATGGAACACACCTGAGGGTAATGCCGCCTCGGGGGATGCGCAGCGCGGCGGCCACGGCCGGCGAACCTCCCCACTTTCCCCCCACCACTCCCCACGACGCCCCCGATCATCCGGCACAGACCATAGAAGAGCAGGTCACAGGCAGTTTCGGTGGTGGGTGGCCGCCGCGCGCTACGGCCTGGGAAAGCCCGGGAAAGCCCGTTCTCGTCACCGCAACGGGAGAACGCGGCCACGATCGGGTGACTTGTGGTGATTGGTGGGGTAAAGTGGGGAATATCGGTAGCGTCGCGCGGGAAGGGGACGCCGAATGTTCTTCGGTGACTTCTATCCGCGCATGGACGAGAAGGGTCGTCTGGCGCTACCGGCGAAGTTCCGCGACAAGCTCAGCGACGGCATGGTGATCACGAAGGGGCAGGACCGCTGCCTGTTCGTGTACCCCCGCTCGGAGTTCGAGCAGATCGCCGCACGACTCAACCGCGCCCCATCGACCAGCTCCACCGTTCGCAACTACGCCCGTGCCCTGTTCGGGTCGGCCGACGACCAGTCGGCGGACAAGCAGGGCCGCATCGTGATCAAGCCGGCACTACGCGAGTACGCCGGGCTGTCTCGCGAGTGCGCGGTCGTCGGCGTGAACGACAAGGTCGAGATCTGGGACGCCGAGGCGTGGCGACGGTTCAGCGAGGAGCAGGAGCAAGGCTTCGTCGACTTCTCCGAGGAGTTCGTACTCCCGGAGTAGCCGAACCGGACGCGCCGTACGGTGCGGCCCCCGCCCGATCCGTCTCCCTGGCGCACCTTCCCCGGTGCCAGGTGGGCGACGGGAGGGGACCGGACCGCACGGCGCGGCAGTACCGACCGCCACACGAGCAGCGCGCCGTACACGAGCAGGGGGAGGGCCGGCGATGAGTGCCACCGAGCAGCACACGCCCGTCCTCCTCGATCGGACCCTCGAGCTGCTGGGTCCGGCCCTCACCGCGCCCGGCGCCGTCTACGTCGACGGCACGCTCGGGCACGCGGGGCACGCGGCAGCGGTGCTGGCTCGGTTCCCGGAGGCGCGCCTGGTCGGCATCGATCGCGACACCAGCGCCCTGGACCTGGCCCGGGAGCGGCTCGCGCCGTACGCCGGCCGCATCGAGCTCGTGCACGCCGTCTACGACGAGATCGGCTCGGTGCTCGCCCGGCTCGGCATCTCCCGCGCGCAGGCGATCCTGCTCGACCTCGGTGTCTCCTCCATGCAGATCGACCAGGCCGAGCGCGGCTTCTCGTACATGAAGGACGCACCGCTCGACATGCGGATGGACCGCAGCCGCGGGATCACCGCGCAGGAGGTCGTCGACACGTACGCGGAGGCCGACCTGCGGCGCATCCTGAGCCAGTACGGCGAGGAGAAGCTCGCCGGGCGGATCGCCGCGGCGATCGTCCGCGAACGCGGCACGTTGCGCACCACCGGCCAGCTCGCCGACCTCGTGCAGCGGGCGATGCCGGCCGCGGTGCGGCAGCGCTCCGGCGGCCACCCGGCGAAGCGGACCTTCCAGGCGCTGCGCATCGAGGTCAACGACGAGCTCAACGTGCTGCGCCGGGCGGTGCGTGCCGCCCTGGACGCGCTCGCGGTCGGCGGCCGGATGGTCGTGCTGTCCTACCACTCGCTCGAGGACCGGATCGTCAAGCAGGCCATCGCCGATCTCGCCGTCGACCACACCCCCCTCGATCTGCCGGTCTCGCTCGAGTCCAGCCGCCCCCAGCTCCGGCTGCTGGTGCGCGGCGCCGAGAAGGCGTCCGCCGCCGAGCAGCAGTCCAACTCGCGCAGCGCCTCGGTGCGCCTGCGCGCCGTCGAACGAATTCGGGAAGCCTCATGAGCACCACCTTCGCCACCCCCGTCCGCTCGAAGACCCCCGCCAAGCCCAAGCCGTCCGGTGCCCCCCGCCGCAGCTTCACCGAGCAGCGACGGGCGGCGCGCCGCAGCCGCGCCGACCGGTCGCTGCGCGCCCAGCTGGTCCGGGGGCGCAGCCTGGTCACGATGGCCGTCGCCCGCCGCGAGCAGGGATCGCGCTGGCCGTTCGCGATCATGTTCGCGGTGATTGCCGGGGTTTCGGTGGTCGCCCTGCTTATCCTGAACACGGCAACTGCACAGACGTCGTTCACCGAGCGCCACCTCAACAGCACGCTGTCCGACCTGACGCTGGCCGAGCAGAAGCTGCAGCAGCAGGTCGCGGCCAAGCAGGCACCGGGTGAGCTCGCCAAGCGCGCGGGGGAGCTGGGCATGCAGCCCGGCACCAACCCCGGGAACCTGGTGATCAACCCCGACGGATCGGTCAGCTGGGTGGAGCCCAAGCCCGCGGCCGCGGCCCCGGCTCCGGCGCCGGCCGCCGATCCGGAGAACCCCGCAGCACAGCCCGCGCCCCAGGCCGGCGCGCCGGTCCCGAACGATGCCGCGCAGCAGCCGCCCCAGCAGCCCACCCCGAGCACCCCGACCGCCCCCGCGAACCCCGGAGCCTGATGTCCCAGCGCACGCGCCGTCCGAGCACTCGTTCGGGCCGCCCTGCCAAGCGCCGCTACCGGCGCTTCTCGCTGGGAAACCCGACCAAGCGGATGACCGGCGCCCTGGCGTTCATGATCGCCCTGATGCTGGTGATCGGAGGACGGCTGCTGCAGCTGCAGGGGGTCGACGCGGCCGCCTACGCCAGCACCGCCGAGTCGGCCCGGATCAAGCAGCAGGTGCTGCCGGCGCAGCGCGGCGCGATCGTCGACGTGCACGGCACGCAGCTGGCCTACAGCATCCAGACGCGCACGCTGTTCGCCGACCCCGCGATCGTCAACCCGGAGGACCGCACCGACCTGGCGTCGCTGATCAGCGCCAAGACGGGGGTGGCGTACGCCGACGTGCTCGCGGCGCTGACCGCCAAGGGCCGGTACGCGATCATCGCCAAGGACGTCGACCCGACGATCGCCGACGCGCTGAGCACCGGCGAGATCAACGGCCACGCCATCGTCGGCATCGGCACCGAGCGCACCCAGAAGCGGATGTACCCCGCGGCCGGCACCGCCGGCCAGGTGGTCGGCTTCACCAACCGCGACAACGAGGGCATGGCGGGCATCGAGCAGTCCTTCGACGCGACGCTCGCCGGCAAGGACGGCAAGCTCGTCTACGAGGCGAGCCCGGACGGCTCGGTCATCCCGGCGGGCATCCAGGAGGAGACCGCGGCGACGCCGGGCTCCACCGTGCAGCTCACGCTCGACGCGGACATCCAGTACCTCGTGCAGCACGCCGTCAGCGCCTACCAGGCGACCAACCCCGGAGCGGCGGCGGTGTCCGTCGTCGCACTCGATGCCAAGACCGGCCAGGTCGTCGCCATGTACGGCACGCCCGGCTACGACCCCGGCCAGCCCGGCGCGTCCAAGGGCGAGGATCTGTCCAACCCGGCGATCTCCAGCGTCCTCGAGCCCGGCTCGATCAACAAGGTGACCACCTTCGGCCCGGCACTCGACAAGGGGATCGTGTCGCCGGACAGCGTGCTGACCGTGCCCGGCTCGCTCCCGGTCGCCGACGTGGTCGTCCACGACGCGTGGGTGCACGGGAACGTCGACTACACGGCGACCGGCATCCTGGCCAAGTCCTCGAACGTCGGCACGCTGATGGTCAACGAGAAGCTCGACAAGGACTACTTCTTCCAGATGCTGCAGAAGTTCGGCGAGGGCCAGAAGACCGGCATCGAGCTGCCCGCGGAGTCGCGCGGCATCCTCGCGCCGCGCGACAAGTGGTCCGGCAGCCAGGTCGGCAACGTGCCGATCGGCCAGGGCGTCTCGCTCACCCCCCTGCAGATGGCGTCGGTGTACCAGACCATCGCCAACGACGGCGTCCGCATCCCGCCGCGCATCGTCAAGTCGGTCACCGGGCCGGACGGCGTCCAGACCCCCGGCGCGGCCGCCGCGCCGATCCAGGTGATCAGCGCCAAGGCGGCGGCCGACCTGCGCTCGATGCTCGAGGCGGTGACCGGCAAGGGCGGCACCGGCAAGGGCGCCGCGATCCCCGGGTACCGCGTCGGCGGGAAGACCGGCACCGGCCAGCGCGCGAATCCCGCCTGCAGCTGCTACGCCGGCGGCGGCTACTACCACACCTTCGTGGGCATGGCGCCGATCGAGGACCCGAAGTACGTCATCTCGATCGCCGTCACCGATCCGACCGCCTCGGTGGGCGGCGGGGCGAGCCCGCTGTTCTCCACGATCATGGGCCAGATCCTGCAGTCCCGGGCCGTGCCGCCCTCGACCGAGGCCGCCCCGTCGTACACCCTCATCGCCGGTGAGTAGCCCTGCCCCGGCCGCTAGGATCGCTCGATGAGCACGGCCCAACCGCGTCCCCAGACCTGCCCCCCGGTGAGCTCGGAGCGCCTGGCGCAGCGCGGCGGCGCCCGCCACCAGGGCGCCGCCGTGGCGGTCAGCGGCATCACCAACCGCTCGGCCGAGGTGCGTCCCGGTGACCTGTACGTCGGGGTGCCCGGCTCCCGGGTGCACGGGGCGCGGTACGCCGCCGACGCGGTCACGGCCGGCGCCGTCGCGGTGCTCACCGACGAGGTGGGCGCCGCGCTCGCCGGCGACGTCGGCGTGCCGATGCTGGTGTGCGACGACGTCCGCCAGGCGGTCGGCAGCGTGGCCGCCGCGGTGTACGGCGACCCGTCTCGCCGGCTGCAGATGCTCGGGATCACCGCCACCAGCGGCAAGACCACGACGGCGTACCTGGCCCGGGCCGTGCTGCAGCAGGCCGGTGTCACCAGCGGGCTCATCGGTACCGTGGAGACGCTGATCGGCGACGAGCGGGTCGCGCACGCCGCCGGCGCGTCGTTCACCACGCCGGAGGCGCCCGACCTGCAGGCGCTGCTGGCGGTGATGCTGGAGCGGGGCGTCACGCACGTCGTCATGGAGGTCTCCAGCCACTCCCTGCAGCTGGGCCGGGTGAACGGCATCGAGTACGCCGTCGCGGGGTTCGGCAACCTCTCCCAGGACCATCTGGACTTCCATCACACGATGGAGGAGTACTTCGCGGCCAAGGCCCTGCTCTTCGACGGCCGCAGCCGGGTGCACGTGCTCAACGTCGACGACCCGTGGGTCGCCCGGCTGCGCGACGCCGGGCCGCGCACCGTCACCATCTCCCCGTCCGGCGCCGAGGCGGACTGGTCGCTCTCCGGGCACCGGGTGCACGGGCCGGACGGCATCACCCTCGACCTGAGGTTGAGCCTCCCGGGCGAGTACAACCTGGCCAACGCGCTGCTCGCGCTCGCGCTGACCGCCGCGGCCGGCTTCGACCCCACGCCGGCGGTGGGCGCGCTGGCCACCGTCCAGGTGCCCGGGCGCATGGAGCGCGTCGACGCCGGACAGGACTTCCTCGCGCTCGTCGACTACTCGCACAAGCCGGCCGCGGTCCAGGCCGCGCTCGCCTCGGTCCGCGCGCAGACCTCGGGCCGGGTGCTGCTCGTGCTCGGCTGCGGCGGTGACCGGGACGCCGGGAAGCGTCCGGTGATGGGTCGGGTCGGCGCCGCCGGCGCCGACCTGCTGGTGGTGACCGACGACAACCCGCGCTCGGAGGACCCCGCGGCGATCCGGGCCCAGATGCTCGCCGGGACGCGGGAGGTGCCCGAGGACGAGCGGGCCGAGATCGTCGAGATCGGCGACCGCGCCGCCGCCATCCGGTACGCCGTCCGGGCGGCCGGCGCCGGCGACGTCGTCCTGGTCGCGGGCAAGGGGCACGAGACCGGGCAATACGTCGGCGGGGTCGTGCACGAGTTCGACGACCGGGTCGAGGTGCGCCGCGCTCTCCAGGAGCGCCGGTCATGACGCACCGGCCCCTGCTGCGGCCATCGCCGGCCGCGGCACGATACTTTTGTCCGGACGTACATGCCCGGTGGAAGGACGCGCTTCGATGAGGTCGATCCTGCTCGGCGCCGTGCTGGCGCTGCTGACCTCGTTGCTGCTGACGCCGCTGCTGATCCGCCAGCTCAAGCGCCGCGCCTACGGCCAGCAGGTTCGCGACGACGGGCCGCAGACCCACCTGGTCAAGCAGGGCACGCCCACCATGGGCGGCATCACGATCATCGCCGCGACAGTCGTCGGCTATCTCGGCGCACACCTCGTGCAGTGGAACGAGTTCGGGCGTGGTGTCACCCCGTCGGGCCTGCTGGTGCTGTACCTGTTCGTGGGCCTCGGCGTGGTCGGCTTCCTGGACGACTACATCAAGATCGCCAAGCAGCGAAGCCTCGGGCTCAACAAGACCGCCAAGCTCGTGGGCCAGCTGTTCGTCTCGATCAGCTTCGCCGTCCTCGCCCTGCAGTTCAAGCAGGCCGGCGTGACACCGGCGTCCACCAACATCTCGTTCGTGCGCGACGTGGCGGTGCTGTCGATCGGCGCCGTCGGGTTCGTGATCTTCGCGGTGCTGTTCATCTCCGGCTTCTCCAACGCCACCAACCTCACCGACGGCCTCGACGGCCTGGCGTCCGGCGCCGCGACCATGGTCTTCGGCGCGTACGTGATCATCTCCTTCTGGCAGTTCAGCCACCAGTGCGCCCGCGAGCAGGTGGAGGGGTGCTACCCCGTCCGCGATCCGCTGGACCTGGCGCTGCTGGCCTCGGTGATGATGGGCGCGTGCATCGGCTTCCTGTGGTGGAACGCCAACCCGGCGCGCATCTACATGGGTGACACCGGCTCGCTCGCGCTCGGCGGCGGCATCGCCGGGCTGGCGATCATGACCCGCACCGAGCTGCTGCTGTTCGTGCTCGGCGCGCTGTTCGTCGCGGTGACCGCCTCGGTGATCCTGCAGGTGGCGTTCTTCAAGGCCACCGGCAAACGGTTGTTCCGGATGGCCCCGCTGCACCACCATTTCGAGCTGTCCGGGTGGACCGAGATGACCGTCGTCGTCCGGTTCTGGATCGTCACCGGCATGTGCGTGGCGCTCGGCCTCGGGATCTTCTACGCCGACTGGCTCGGCACGGCCACCCTGCAGTGAGGCAGGTACTCGTCGCCGGCGGCGGCCGGTCCGGGAGGGCCGTGGCGCGCGCGCTGGCCGGCCGCGGCGACGCCGTCCGCCTCGTCGACCGGCGCACCGATGCCGTGACCGAGGAGCTCGCCGCGCTCGGCGTACGGTACGCCGGCGACCTGAGCGAGCTGCCGCCGGACGTCGACCTCGTGGTCACCTCGCCGGGCTGGCCGCCCACCCAGCCGCTGCTGGCCGACGCCGGACGCAAGGGCGTCCCGGTCGTCGGCGAGGTCGAGATCGCCTGGCAGCTGCGCGATCCCGCCGTGCCGTGGCTGGCGGTCACCGGCACCAACGGCAAGACCACGACGGTCGGGATGCTCACCGCGATCCTGCGCGCCGCCGGCCTGCGGGCCGCCGAGGTCGGCAACGTCGGGCCGCCGGTGATCGAGGCGGTCGTCGACCCGCCCGAGCCGTACGACGTGTTCGCCGTCGAGCTCTCCAGCTTCCAGCTGCACTGGGCGCCGTCGGTCGCGCCGGCCGCCGGCGCGCTGCTGAACATCGCCGCCGACCACCTCGACTGGCACGGCAGCCTGCCGGCCTACGCGAACACCAAGGCCGGCATCTGGGGGCGCGGCGCGTCGGTCGCCGTGGTCAACGCCGACGACGAGTACGTCGTCCGCCTGGCCGGTGCGTTGCCGCCGTCGGCTCGCGTCGTTCGCTTCACGCTCGGCGAGCCCGCCGCGGGGGAGCTCGGGGTGCGCGACGGCCTGCTGGTCGACCGTGCCGTCGCGGCCGCGGGGGAGCCGCTGATCGAGGCGCGCGAGATCCGGCCACCCGGTCCGCACAACGTCGCCAACGCGCTCGCCGCCGCGGCACTGGCCCGCGCCGCGGGGGTCTCCGCGGACGCGGTCGCGCAGGGGCTGCGGGACTACCGCCCCGGCGCCCACCGCAACGTGACGGTCGCGCGGATCGATCTCGGCGGCGGCGCGCAGGTGCGCCTCGTGGACGACAGCAAGGCGACGAACGCGCACGCGACGGCCGCCTCGCTGACCTCCTACGAGCGGGTCGTGTGGATCGCGGGCGGCCTGCTCAAGGGCGCGGTCGCCGGTGATTTCGGCGGGCTGATCGGCCGGGTGCGCGACCGGTTGGCGGGCGTCGTGCTCATCGGCCGGGACCGCGCCGTGATCGCCGAGGCACTTCGGCGACACGCGCCCGATGTGCGGGTAATCGACATAGCCAGCGCCGAACATAGAGGGATGGCCGAGGCGGTGGACGTCGCGACCGACCTCGCGCGCTCGGACGCCGCCGCCCGGGCCGGCGAGGTCGTCGTGCTCATGGCGCCCGCGGCGGCGTCGATGGACATGTTCCGCGACTACGCCGAACGGGGCCGCGTCTTCGCCGACGCGGCGCGCGGCCAGGACGGAGCACGGCCCGAGTAACGCCGGACGAGAGAAGGAGCGACGCGTTGGCGACCCAGCACCCCGCGCGGGCACCGCGCCGCAGCATCCCGCTCGGCTCGCTCCGCGGCTCCGGCTCGAGTGCCCAGCGGCACGCGCACCGGCACCTGACCGCGCTGCGCAGCTACCTCGGCAAGCCGATGACGTCCTTCTACCTCGTGATGAGCCTGACGTTCGCGCTGGTCGCGTTCGGCCTGGTGATGATGCTCTCGGCGTCCGCGGTCGACTCGCTGCAGACGCACGGCTCGCCGTACTACCTGTTCAACAAGCAGCTGATCTTCGTCGTCGGCGGGGTGCTGGCGATGATCGCCGCGATGCGGCTCCCGCTGGCCCGATGGCGCGCGCTGTCCGGCACGTTGATGATCGTGACGCTGGCCCTGCTCGTGCTCGTGCTGGTGCCCGGCGTCGGCAAGGAGATCTACGGCGCGCGGCGCTGGTTCGACATCGGCGGCATCGTCTCGCTGCAGCCCTCCGAGGTCGGCAAGGTGGCGTTCCTGCTGTGGGGCGCGCACGTGCTCGTGCAGCGCCGCAAGGTGCTCAACACCTGGGACGGCATGCTCAAGCCGATCGTCCCCGGGCTGGTGGTGCTCTGTGGGCTGGTGATCATCGAGCCCGACCTGCACACCACCATCACCTACCTGATCATCTTCCTCGGGCTGCTGTGGGTCGTCGGGGCGCCGTTCCGGTTGTTCGGCTTGATGATCGCCGGAGTGCTCGCGGTCGGCGTCGTCGCGATCGCGTCCCAGGGCTTCCGGATGGCCCGGCTGCTGGCCTTCCTCGACCCGTGGGCGGACGCCCAGAACTCGGGCCACCAGGCCATCCAGGGCTTCTACGCGCTCGCCACCGGCGGGTTCTTCGGCGTCGGCCTGGGCAACAGCCGCACCAAGTGGGGCGCGCTGCCCAACGCGCACTCGGACTACATCTTCGCGATCATCGGCGAGGAGCTGGGGTTCGTCGGCTGCGCGCTGGTGCTGCTGCTGTTCGCGCTGCTCGCCTACACCGGCTTCCGCGTCGCGCGCCGCACGAAGGACCTGTTCATCAGGCTCGTCGCCGGCGCCACGGCCGTGTGGATGGCCGGGCAGGCGCTGATCAACATCGGCTACGTCGTCGGCCTGCTCCCGGTCACCGGGATCACCCTGCCGCTGATCTCCTCGGGCGGCACGTCGATCGTCGTCACCATGTTCGCCATGGGCATCCTCGCCAGCTGCGCGCGGCACGAGCCCGCGGCGGTGCGCCACCTCCAGTCACGCAGCCGCCGCTTCGGGCGCTGGCTGTCGCTGCCGGTCCCGGCGAGCCCGGTGCTGCAGACCGACGAGGTGGTGCCGCAGCGCCGCTCGGGCACCCGCAAGGCGCCGGCGCGCCGCGCGACGTCCGAGCGCCCC
>NZ_WBKP01000076.1 GCF_009602465.1 Cumulibacter manganitolerans
GAGGCCGCGGGCGCGCTCGGCATCGGCACGAGGACCGCGTCGTCGAACCCGGCGGCGGCACTGCGCACGGCCGCCGACAGCAGCCACGCGAGCGGTCCGGCGAGGTCGCGGCGGCCACGCTCCTTGAACCCGAGGATCGCCTCCCGCACGGCACCGTCGTAGCTCGCGGCGGCGACCACGAGCAGGTCCGGGCCGACCGGGCGCACCCGCAGGTCGAGGCTGTCGGCGCGGCAGCCCGCGCAGTACGGGTCGACGCGCCGCCCGCAGCCGACGCAGCGGACCGGCAGCACCAGATCGCCCGCCGCGCGCAGCCAGGACGGCGCGGCCATCAGCCCGGGTAGAACGGCCGGGCGCCGCTGACCACGACGCCGGGCGTCAGCGACACCCAGGTCGAGTCCCGCAGCTTCAGCACGGTCTGGTTGATGGAGCACAGGAAGGCCTTGCCGGGCGCGGCGGCGATCGCGACCGCCTCGCCGGACAGCACGGGTGCCGGAAGCTGCTGGCGCTGGGAGTCGTCCACCAGCATCGTGTACGGGAACACGGTGCCGGTGGGGCTCGGGCGGCCCAGGATGGCCAGGGTCCGCGCGTCGCGCCACACGACCGCGGACACGTCGAGGTCCGCCGAGAGCAGGACCGGGTTGATGACCGTCACCGCGTCGGCCGTCGTCTGCACGGTCGCGACGTACAGCCGCCCCGCCCCGCCGGGCACGCCCGCGATGACCGCCAGGCGGGCTCCGTCGCGCGACAGCGCGATCCGCCGGATCGGGCCGAGGTCGGCCAGCGCCGACACCCCGACGCTCTTCGGGGCGCCCTTGCTGGACACGCGGACGATCTCGGTGCCGTTGCGCACCACCCAGAACTCGTCGGTCGAGGGTCCCCAGGTCGGCGTCGTCAGCGTCGTGGTGCCGGGCAGGTCGACGACGCTGAGGATCTCGTTGATGCCACCGGTGCGCAGCACGGGCTGCCCCGCCCCGGCGGAGATGGCGGCGATCCGGGTCCCGTCGACCGAGAGCGCGGCCTCGCTGATCGCGTACTCGCCCGAGCCGACCGGACCCGGCACCTTCGCGCCGGTCTCGGTGACGACGCCGCCGCCGTCGATGTAGTAGGCCGCGGCGTTGAACGGGTACGCGCCGGGGTCGTACTGGTCCCAGTCGTTGGTGGTCTGGATGTCGCCGACGCCCGTCATCTGCAGCGGGTCGCCGTCGTTGGTGATCCGGGCCGACGTCGCGCCGAGGTCGTTGAGCGTCCACATGATCTGCGCGGAGACGATCCGGCGCTGCGCCTCGCTCTTCTGGCCCAGCCCGGTCAGGTCGACGGTGATCAGGTCGGGCTTGTAGGTGACCGCGGACCGCAGCTTCACGCCGCCGGAGAGCTCGTTGCGGACGCCGTCCGCGAGCGCGCTGATCGGGCCGTCGATCAGCGCCTGCACGAGCCGGTTCGCGCGCTGCTGCAGGTTGGTGCGGAAGTACCGGACGTCGGGCACCAGCCGGGTGCCGCTCGGGTCGGCGAAGTAGATGCTGGCGTCCTTGTACAGGCTCTGGAAGCTCTTGGAGTCGATGACGAGGTCACCCGGCGGGTTGACGATGCGCCACTGGCCCTTCACCTGCTTGAGCCGGAAGCCGTAATCGATCGCCCCCGCGTCGAGGTGGTAGGTGCCCTGCTCGTCGACGCGGGCCAGCCGCTTGGCGTTGAACCGGACGGTGCCCTCCTCGGCTCCCGGGGTCGCGCCCACCGACGGGTCGATGATGGTGACGTCCTCGCTGGGCGACCAGCTCTTGCGGACCTCGGGGACGAGGAACTCGCGGGCCACCGCGTACGAGGTGTCGGTGGCGGTGAGGGCCTTGATGAAGCCGCGGACGATCTCGTCCGTCGGCGCGCCGGGGTCCGGTCCCCCGGGCTGGATGCCGGCGCTGTCCGCGTCGTCGGCGCCGCTCGGCGGCGGCCCGACGACGACCGGGTCGCTGCGTTCGGGCACCCCGGAGCAGCCGGTCACGAGCAACAGCGCGACCAGGGCCAGCAGCAGGCGGCGGATCACTCGCTCCCCTCCCTCGGCCGGGCGGGCGTGGGCACCGGACCGGCCTCTAGCGCCGGCATGATCGGGACGACGCTGGGGACCCCGCCGGCCGCGCCGCCGGTCTGGCCGTCCGGTACCAGGGGAAGCGTCGAGTGGGTGACGGTCTCGCCGGCCCGCAGCGGGACGGTGACGCGGAAGCAGGTGCCGCGGCCGGGGCTGCCCCACACCTGCAGCCAGCCGCCGTGCAGGCGCACGTCCTCGAGCGAGATCGCCATGCCCAGGCCGGTGCCGCCGAGCTTGCGCACCCGCGAGGGGTCCGCGCGCCAGAACCGGTCGAACAGGTGCTCGGCCGCGGTCTCGTCGATGCCGATGCCGTGGTCGCGCACCGAGATCGCGAGGACCTCGTCATCGGCGGCCGCGTCGATCTCGACCGGCTCGTGCATGCCGTGCTCGAGCGCGTTCGCGATGAGGTTGCGCAGCACCCGCTCGATGCGACGCGGGCTGATCTCGGCGGTGCCGACGTCGTCGGCGATCCGCACGACGAGCTCGCAGCCCTGGTCGGCCGCGAGCGAGCGGTAGGCGTCGACCACCCGCGTGATCAGCGCGGGGACGTCCTCGACCTCGGCGTCCAGCGCCAAGCCGCCGGCGTCGTACCGCGAGATCTCCAGGAGGTCCTTCAGCAGCGCCTCGAACCGGTCGAGCTCGGCGTGCAGCAGCTCGGCGCTGCGCGCCGCGATGTCCGGGAAGTCCTCGCGGTAGTCGTAGAGCATCTCGGCGGCCATCCGCACCGTGGTCAGCGGCGTGCGCAGCTCGTGGGAGACGTCGGAGGAGAACCGCTGCTGCACCTGCGAGAGCAGCTCCAGGCGGGCGATCTGGCTCGACAGCGAGCCGGCCATCTTGTTGAAGGAGGTGGCCAGGCGCGCCAGGTCGTCCTCGCCGCGCACGTCCATCCGCTCCTGCAGGTTGCCGTCGGCGAGCCGCTCGGCGATGTCGCTGGCCTCGCGCACCGGCAGCACGACCAGCCGGGAGACCAGCAGGCCCACGCCGGGGATGAGCACCATGAACGCCAGCGCGGCCGCGATGACGGTGCGCTCGACGAAGGTCATCACGTCGATCTCGTTCTGCAGCGGGTACACGTAGTACAGCTCGTACCCCGCGTAGTCGCCGGGCACCGGGGAGCCGACCATGAGGACCTGCGTGGTCACCCGGTCGATCTGCACCGTGGCGTACTCGTGGACGAGGTTGCCCTTGCGCACCTGCTTCTGCAGGTCGCGCGGCAGCTCGGCGCTGCTGGGCGCCGACTGGCTGGCGATGGTGCGCACGATCGCGCCGGCGTCGTTGCGCTCGACGGCGAGCACGTAGAACTGCCCGGCCGCGGTGCTGCGCGCCTGCAGGCTGGAGACGCTGGTACGCACCGTCTCGCTGAGCGAGGACTGGCCGCTGCCGCCACCGACGATGGCGATCTGCTGCTCGAGATGCCGGACGCCGGTGCTCGCCTGCTCGATGGCCACCCGCTGCTTGGCGTTGAGCAGCTGGTCGCGGATCTGCGTCATCAGCACGTAGCCGATGATCGCGACGACGGCCGCGGTGAGCGCGAGGGTGAGGGCCACGACGCGCAGCTGGAGCGAGCGCCGCCAGCGGGTGGCGATCTGCGCGCCGATGACCGCGACCCGTTCGCGCGTGAGGTCGAGGTAGCGCATCCCCAGCGCGCGGACGGTGCGCTGGGCGGCGACCGGCCGGGCGGCGGATTCGGCCTCGAGGGGCGAGCTGCTTACGGCGGGCCTGCCTTGTAGCCGACGCCGCGGACCGTGAGCACGATCTCGGGATGCTCGGGGTCGCGCTCGATCTTCGAGCGCAGCCGCTGCACGTGCACGTTGACCAGGCGCGTGTCGGCGGCGTGCCGGTATCCCCAGACCTGCTCCAGGAGCAGCTCGCGGGTGAACACCTGCCGAGGCTTGCGCGCGAGCGCCACGAGCAGGTCGAACTCCAGCGGGGTGAGCGCGATGTTCTCGCCGTCCCGCGTCACCCGGTGCCCGGGCACGTCGATGCTGAGGCCGGCGATCTGCAGCTCTTCGGCGGACTCGGGCTCGATGCGCCGCAGCCGGGTGCGGATCCGCGCCACGAGCTCCTTGGGCTTGAACGGCTTGACCATGTAGTCGTCGGCGCCGGACTCCAGGCCCAGCACGACGTCCACCGTGTCGGCCTTGGCGGTCAGCATGACGATCGGGACGCCGGACTCGCCGCGGATGGCCCGGCACACGTCGATGCCGTTCATCCCCGGGAGCATGAGGTCCAGCAGGATCAGGTCGGGCTTGAGCTCGCGGTAGGCCGAGACCGCCCGGGAGCCGTCGGCGACGAACGCCGGTTCGAAGCCCTCGTTGCGCAGGACGATGCCGAGCATTTCCGCGAGTGCCGGGTCGTCGTCGACCACCAGGATCCGAGGCTTCATGTAGGTCCGTCCCTACCCTTCGTCGGCGGGCCTGCCGCTCGCCGGCAGCTCGCTCACGAGTCTACGGCCGCGATCGCGACAACTCCGTGACCTTGTTTCCCGCGCGTCACCGAGGATCAGTAGCGGTAGTGGTCCGGCTTGTACGGCCCGGCGACGTCGACGCCGATGTACTCGGCCTGCGACTTGCTCAGCTCGGTCAGCCGCACGCCGAGGGCGTCCAGGTGGAGCCGGGCGACCTTCTCGTCGAGCACCTTCGGTAGCACGAAGACGTCCTTGGCGTACTCGCCGGCGTTCGTGAACAGCTCGATCTGCGCCATGGTCTGGTTGGTGAACGAGTTGGACATCACGAACGACGGGTGCCCGGTCGCGTTGCCGAGGTTCAGCAGCCGGCCCTCGGACAGCACGATGATCGAGTGCCCGTCGGGGAACTGCCACTCGGCCACCTGCGGCTTGATGTCGACCTTCTTGATGCCCGGCGTGCGGGCCAGGCCCACCATGTCGATCTCGTTGTCGAAGTGGCCGATGTTGCCGACGATCGCCTGGTGCTTCATCGCGGCCATGTGCTCGGCCATGATGATGTCGCGGTTGCCGGTCGTGGTGACGAAGATGTCGGCCTGCGCGACGACGTCCTCGAGCCGGGCGACCTGGTAGCCGTCCATCGCCGCCTGCAGCGCGCAGATGGGGTCGATCTCGGTGACGATCACCCGCGCGCCCTGGCCGCGCAGCGACTCGGCGCAGCCCTTGCCGACGTCGCCGTAGCCGCACACGACCGCGACCTTGCCGCCGATCAGCACGTCGGTGGCCCGGTTGATGCCGTCGATCAGCGAGTGCCGGCAGCCGTACTTGTTGTCGAACTTGCTCTTGGTGACCGCGTCGTTGACGTTGATCGCCGGGAACAGCAGGTCGCCGGCGCGGGCGAGCTCGTAGAGCCGGTGCACGCCGGTCGTGGTCTCCTCGGACACACCGCGGATCTCGGCGGCCATCGTGGTGAAGCGCTGCGGGTCGGCCGCGAGGCTCTCGCGCAGCGTGTCGAGGATGACGCCGTACTCCTCGGAGTCGTTCTCATCGGTCTGCGGCACGGCGCCGGCCTTCTCGAACTCGACGCCCTTGTGCACCAGCAGCGTGACGTCGCCGCCGTCGTCGAGGATCATGTTGGGCCCGCTCTCGCCCGCCCACCGCAGCACCTGGTCGCTGCACCACCAGTACTCCGGCAGGGTCTCGCCCTTCCAGGCGAACACCGACACGCCGCGCGGGTCCTCGACCGTTCCCTCGGGCCCGACGACGACCGCTGCGGCGGCGTGGTCCTGGGTGGAGAAGATGTTGCAGGAGACCCAGCGCACCTGGGCGCCGAGCGCGACGAGCGTCTCGATCAGCACCGCGGTCTGCACGGTCATGTGCAGCGATCCGGTGATGCGGGCGCCGCGCAGCGGCCGGCTGTCGGCGTACTCCTTGCGCAGCGCCATCAGGCCGGGCATCTCGTGCTCGGCGAGCCGGATCTCGTTGCGGCCGAACTCGGCCAGTGACAGATCGGCGACCTTGTACTCGAGGCCGTTGGCGGCGCGCTCGACGGACAGCTGGTTGGGCATGGATCTCCTCTGCAGGGGCCGGTGGCGGCCGGGGTGCGGATTCCCGCGGATCGATTCTAGGCGACCGGCCGCATCTCGGGGGCGGCCCGGGCGGCCGGCCGAGGGGTCGCGGTGCTCACTTCGAGCGCGGGACCTGTCCGACGGTGATGTGCATGAGCCGGCCCTTGCCGGTCGCCGTGACGTGCGGTTCCGAGGCGGCGATATAGGCCGACTCGCCCTTGACGAGCTCGAGGTCGTCCCCGTGGTTGGTCAGGTGCACCGCGCCGTCCAGGCACAGCACGATGCTCGGGCCGGCGGACTTCAGCAGCCGGGGCGTGCCGGCGATCTCCCAGTCGAACAGCGCGAACTCGCGGGCCGGCGTGGGCCAGGTGCGGGCGCCGGCGCAGTGCGTGCTGTGCTCCTCGACGGGAACCGGCTCGATCACCTGGTCGAGCGCGGGCTCGAAGTCGATGATCCGCAGCAGCTCGGCGACGTCGACGTGCTTGGGGGTCAGTCCCCCGCGCAGCGTGTTGTCGGAGTTGGCCTGGGCCTCGATCCCGCTGCCGTGCAGGTAGGTGTGCATCTTGCCGCCGCCCACGAAGATGGCCTGCCCGGGCTCGAGGGTGATCAGGTTGAGCAGCAGCGACAGCACGACCCCGACGTCGCCGGGGTATGCCTCCCCCAGGCGCACCGCCCAGCGGTAGGCCTCGACCGACGGCCCGGCATCGCCGCCGTCGATGACCCGTCGGCACTCCTCGACGACCCGCGTGGCCATGTCGATCTTGGCCGCCTCCGGCATGCTCAGCAGCGTCGTGACGACGACCCGCAGACCGTCGGCGGCGCGGCCGGTCAGCAGCGAGGCGATGTAGGGGCTCAGCGCGCTGATGCCGAGCCGGCCGAGCAGGTCGGCAGCCTCGGCGGCCGGCCGGAAGCCGCAGAGCACCTCGCAGGTGGTCAGGGCGACGAACAGCTCGGGCTTGGCGAACGGGTCCTTGTACGAGCGCTTGGGGTCATCCAGCGGGACGCCGCGCTCCTCCTCGGCGGCGAAGCCGACCTTGGCGTGGGCGGGGCTGGGGTGGGCCTGCAGCGACAGCGGCTGGGCGGCGGCGAGCACCTTGAGCAGGAACGGCAGCCGCTCCGGGTACTCGGCGTTCACCAGTGGACCGAGGTGGCGCTCGGGATCCGCGGCGATCTGGTCCTTCAGGGACGCGTCGAGCTCGACGATGCGCGACGAGCCCATCGGGTGCGCACCGAGCCAGAGCTCGGCCTGCGGCCGGTCACCCGGCTGCTCCCCGAGCAGGTGCGGGATGAACTCGCGGCTACCCCACGCGTAGTTCCGGGTCTCGTTCTTCAGGCGATACATCGTCACGTTGGCCGCACCTCTGGGTTGGCCGTCACTCCCGTTCTCGCTGCTGCAGCGCCCGATAGGCACCGCTGATCTTCGCCAGCAGGACGAGTCCCGCCGCGGTCCACTCGGCACGGTCGCTGGGCTGGCTCAACGAAAGCAGCGCACCGATGGACTCTGCGGCGCGCACCGCGTCGTCCGCGAGCTCATCGCCGCGAACCGTCGGCAACAAGACTAGCTGCCAGCTCGGCGTCGATCCCGGACCACCGTCGATCAGCGGGTCGTAGAACAGGTCGTGGGTACCCCGCCCACCGGCGCTGCGCCCGATGTCGACGAGCTCCGCGATCCCGCGCCGGACGTCGATGCAGCGCACCGGACGGAACGGCGTCGAGCCCAGCTCGGCCGCCAGCGCCCTGGCCAGGATGCGGCCCGGGCCGTCGGTGGCGATCAGCAGCAGCGGCCCGTCGAGGACGGCGAGCTGCTTCGCCGGGTTCTCGTAGGTGGCGCGGATCGGGCCGAGCTCGGCCGCCGCGTCGTCGAGCGCGTCGGCGAGCCCCTCGAGGGCGGCCGCGCCGCGGAACGCGGCGACACAGCCGGCGTACGCGGCCCACCACGTCGCGTCCGGGTCGTCCGGCGGCGAGAGCAGCAGCAGGGCGCGGCGCTCGGCTGCGGCGGCGGCGATCGGGCTGCCCTCCGGCGCGGCCGCGATGACGGTCGCGCCGCGGCCGGCGGCGAGCTGCAGCGCGGCGAGGAGGGCGTGCTCGCCGCCGCTCACGCTCGCGACGACGACCAGGTCGGCGGCGCGGGGATAGTCGGAGGTCGGGTCGAGGACGGCCGGGGACGCGGCGACCGGAGCGCCCAGCTCGAGGAGCAGGTCGGCGAGCACGTCGGCGTACTCCATGGGCATGAGGTCGCTGACCAGCACGGACGCGCTACCGAGCTCGGCACCCGCGACGATCGCGGCCGAGGGCAGCCGCCCGCGAGCGAGCTCCCGGATCAGCGCCCCGGTGCTGGCGAGCGCGAGCAGCCGGCCGGGGTCGGCCGCCGCCACCGCTCGTGCGTCGTCGAGGTCCACCGCCCGCTCCGATCAGCGACGCTCGACGGCCTCGTCGAGGAGCAGGACCGGGATGCCCTCCCGGATGGGGAACAGCCGCCCGCAGGCGGTGCATTCCAGACCACCTTCGTCACCGGCGCCCGCCTCTCCCGCGGGGACCTCGCGCAACGGTGCGTGCTGCTCGCACGGGCAGGCGAGGATCTTCATCAGCTCGGGGTCGATCAGCGGCATGTCGTCATCTCCACGATTGGTCGGCGGATCCAGCCTAGTCGCTCGACCGGCGGATCCGGCTCAGCCGCGGGGCCGCCGGACGCACCCTAGCGGCGTATCAGCGCGAGCATCTCGTCGCGGAGCGCGCTCATCCGGTCGGCGTCGCGGGCCTCGACGTTCAGCCGCAGCAGCGGCTCGGTGTTGGAGGGCCGCACGTTGAACCACGCGCCGTCGGGGAAGTCGGCCGTGATGCCGTCGAGGTCGTCGATCCGCGCGCCCCGCTGCTCGGCGTGCGCGCGAACCGCGCGCAGCGCCGCGGACGTGTCGGCCACGGTCGAGTTGATCTCGCCGCTCGCGGCGTACCGGTCGTACCGGGCGACGAGCTGGGACAGCGGGCCGTCCTGCTCGCCGAGAGCGGCCAGCACGTGCATCGCGGCGAGCATCCCGGTGTCGGCGAAGAAGAAGTCGCGGAAGTAGTAGTGCGCCGAGTGCTCGCCGCCGAACACCGCGTTGGTCTGGGCCATCCGCGCCTTCATGTTCGAGTGCCCGACCTTCGTGCGGCTCGGGATGCCGCCAGCCGCCGAGACGACCTCGGGAACGGTCTTGGAGGTGATCACGTTGTGCACCACCGTCTGCCCCGGCGCCTTGGCGAGCTCGCGGTCGGCGATCAGCGCGGTGATCGCCGACGGCGACACCGGGTCGCCGTGCTCGTCGACGACGAAGCAGCGGTCGGCGTCCCCGTCGAACGCCAGGCCGAGGTCGGCCTGCTGGGCGCGCACCGCCTCCTGCAGGTCGACGAGGTTGTCCGGGTTCAGCGGGTCGGCGGGGTGGTTGGGGAAGGAGCCGTCCAGCTCGAAGTACATCGGGACGATCGTCGCGGTGGTGCGCCCGAGCACCACGGGCGCGGTCAGCCCGGCCATCCCGTTGCCGGCGTCCACCACGATCTTCAGCGGCCGGATGGCGCTCAGCGGAACGAGCGCGTGCAGATGGTCGGCGTACGCCTGGAGGGTGTCGATCTCGGAGCGGCGTCCGCGGGTGGCCGCGGGGGCCAGCTCCCGGGCGGCGAGCGCCTTGATGTCGGCGAGCCCGGAGTCGGCCCCGATCGGGGCGGCCATCGCCCGGCACAGCTTCATGCCGTTGTACGTCGCCGGGTTGTGGCTGGCGGTCACCTGGATGCCGGGGAGGCGCAGGTCGCCGGAGGCGAAGTACAGCTGGTCGGTGGAGCTGAGCCCGGCGACGAGCACATCGAGACCCTGCGCGGTGATGCCGTCGGCGAGGGCGTCGATGAGCGCCGGCGTGCTCGGCCGCATGTCCCCGGCGATCACCACCTTCGCGCCGAGGTCGTTCTCGCGCAGCCACAGGGCGAAGGCGGCACCGAGCCGGGTCGCGACCTCCGGCGACAGCTCCTGCGGGCTCAGCCCTCGGACGTCGTACGCCTTGACGATCTTGTCGAGAACCTGCGCGATCTGCATACCGGCCATTCTGGCAGGCACTACCGTCCGGCGCGCGGCCGCCGGGCGCGGACGTTCTCGGCTAGCCGGACGGTGGCACGACGCGCAGGTGGCCGCGGCGGCCCCGGCCCTGCGGCGCGCTCGGCGGGGGCGCCGGCATGTCGGGCAGCTCGGGCTGCGGGCGGGCGGCCTCCCGCACGGCGTCCGCGAGGGCCAGGAGGTCGTCGGTGCTGGGCCCGACGTCGGTCGGATCGACCTCGTGCCGCAGCACCTCCCAGCCGCGCGGCACGGTCAGCCGCGACGCGTGGACCTCGCAGAGGTCGTAGCTGTGCGGCTCGGAGTACGACGCGAGCGGGCCGACGACGGCCGTCGACTCGGCATAGATGTAGGTCAACGTCGCGACGGCAGCCCGGAAGCACTCGGGCTTGCTGCACCTGCGGACGGATTTCACGTCTCGAAGCGTAACCGCGCGCGCCCCGGGTGCCGGGTAACCGGCGCGCGCGGCGGCGGCGTGTCGCGACCCGGACGGTGCCGCACGCAGCGGGTCGCGGCGGCCCGCGAGCAGCGCTCCCGCGGCGGCGCGCCGGAGCGTGCCGCCCCACCCTCGCGGCATAGGGTTGGCGCATGTACCGACCGCACTTTCCGCGCGCCCGGGACCGGCGCGGTCACGGGCTGCGAGGGCCGCTGTTCCCGTCCACGGTCCCGGTCCACCGTTCGCGGGCGGAGCTGTTCGACGACCTTGTGCTCGACATCGTCGAGCAGCTGGACCCGCAATGGCAGCGCATCATGGAGCAGGTCGAGCTGGCCGTCGAGGACGTGCCGCCGGTGACCCACGCGCACATCGACGACGTCATCCACCAGCCCAACGTCATCGAGGACTCGTCGGTGCCGCTGTCCCGGCTGATCCCGGGCCACGTGGACGGCCTCGGCCGGGAGCACCTGCCGCGGATCGTCGTCTACCGGCGGCCGCTGGAGGTGCGCGGCAAATCCCCCTCGGACCTGCAGGCGCTGGTCGGCGACGTCATCGTCGAGCAGCTGGCCAACCTGCTGGGCATCGATCCGGACGAGATCGACCCCGGACGCTAGCGCGACCCGAACGGCCGGCCGCCCGCGGACCGATGACCAGCAGGCCTGGGGACGGCTGACCGGCAACGCTTCGGGGCGTCGCCGCCCCGCTGCGGGCCCTGACAACCGTCCGGCCCGGCCGAAACCGGCCGGCGGAAACCACGAACGGCATCTCGCGCAGGGCGAGATGCCGTCATGGTGCGAACCCGGGCGCGGTGCCCGGCCCTGCGGCTACGAGGCGGTTCGGCGGAGGCTCTTGATACGCCGGCGCTCCCGCTCCGACATACCGCCCCAGATGCCGAAGCGCTCGTCCTTCGCCAAGGCGTACTCGAGGCACTCGTCGCGTACCTCGCACCCGACGCAGATCTTCTTGGCCTCTCGCGTCGAGCCACCCTTCTCGGGGAAGAAGGCTTCAGGATCTGTCTGAGCGCACAGCGCGCGCTCCTGCCATTCCTGCTCTTCCTCGACGCCGGCGCCCCAGAGATCGTGGGTGAATGCCTGCGGTTCGGTCACAGTGACGGCCCCTTCCATATCGACCCTCGTGCGCGTCTTGAGTGACGGCGCGGGCCGTCTCCAGTGTTCGTGTGCTGCGGTTCTGCCGTCCCTCCGCAGAAGGACATGGTTGTAATTACACGTGTGTCGCTGCCGCTCCGTCAAGTCGAATGGTGATATTCACTCAAATCAACGGCGCCGATACCAGACGGTGGTGCGCCGCCTGCGAGGTGGCACGATGTAGCGCGTGACCGCGCCATCGACGTCCTCCTCCCCCGTTCCCCGACGCATCGTCGTCCTCGCCGGCGGCGTGGGGGGCGCGCGGTACCTGCTCGGCGTCCGGGAGTACGCCCGCGAGGTCGGTGCCGAGGTCACCGCGATCGTGAACACCGGCGACGACGCGACCATGCACGGCCTGCGGGTATGCCCCGACCTCGACTCGGTGATGTACCACCTCGGCGGCGCGCACGACGACGAGCGCGGGTGGGGCCAGGTCGGGGAGACCTGGACCGTCGGCCACGAGCTGCGCGAGTACGGCGCCGGCCCGACGTGGTTCTCCCTCGGCGACAAGGACATCGCCACCCATCTCGTGCGCACCCAGATGCTCGATGCCGGCTACCGGCTCACCGACGTCACCGAGGCGTTGTGCACCCGCTGGGCGCCGGGGGTGCGGCTGCTGCCGATGAGTGACCAGCGGGTCGAGACCCATGTCGTCTGCACGGTGCCCGGCAGCGAGCGCGCGGGCGCGATCCACTTCCAGGAGTGGTGGGTGCGCTACCGCGCCGGCGTCCCGACCAGCGGCTTCGTGCAGATCGGCCTGGAGCAGGCCCGGCCCACCCCCGAGGTCCTCGAGGCCCTCGGGGGTGCCGACCTCGTGCTCATCGCGCCGTCCAACCCGGTCGTCAGCATCGGCACCATCCTCGGCCTGCCGGCGCTGCGCGAGGCACTGCGCGCCACACCGGCGCCCGTGATCGGCACCGCCGGGCTGATCGGCGGCGCCCCGCTGCGCGGCATGGCCGACGTCTGCCTGGGCGTCATCGGCGTCGAGCCGACCGCGCTCGCCGTCGGACGGAACTACGGCGCGCGGAGCACCGGCGGCGTCCTGGACGGCTGGCTGGTGGCGCCCGGGGACGGCGGCCCCATCGACGGCGTGCTCGTCGAGGAGGCCCCGCTGCTGATGACCGATCCGGCCACCACGGCCGCGATGGTGCGCGCGGCCGTCGACGTCGCGGGCCGCACCCGATGAACGGGGCCGGGCCGGCGGAGCAGCTGCCCGAGCAGTACGTCGTCCGCGCGATCACCGGGCTGCCGGACTTCCGGCCCGGCGACGACCTCGCGGCGGCGGTCTGCACCGCCGCGCCGTGGCTCGAGGACGGCGACATCCTCGCGGTGACGTCCAAGGCCGTGTCGAAGGTGGAGGGCCGGCTGGTGCCGACCGGCACCGACGAGGAGCACCGCCAGCGCACCCGTCAGCAGGCGATCGACGACGAGACCGTGGCGGTCGTCGCGCAGCGCGGCGGCGTGCGGATCGTCCGCACCCGCCAGGGCATGACGATGGCCGCCGCCGGCGTCGACGCCTCGAACGTCAATGCCGACGAGGTCGCGCTGCTGCCGCTCGACAGCGACGCCTCGGCGGCGGCGCTGCGGGCCCGCGTGCGGGAGCTGACCGGGCGCGACGTCGCCGTCGTCGTCACCGACACGGTGGGCCGCCCGTGGCGCGGTGGGCTGGTCGACATCGCCCTCGGCTCGGCGGGCATCCCCGCGCTGCGCGACCTGCGCGGCGCCGTCGACACCCACGGGCACCCGCTCGCGGTGACCGCGCTCGCCCAGGTCGACGAGATCGCCTCCGCGAGCGAGCTCGTGCGCGGCAAGCTGGGCCGCGTGGCCGCGGCCGTCGTCCGCGGCATCCCGTGGCGCGCGGCGAGCGATTCCGCCGGCGCGGGGGCCGGGTCGCTGATCCGCCCGGTCGAGGAGGACATGTTCTGCCTCGGCGCCCGCGACGTCGTCCCCGCCGCGCAGCTGGCGACCGGGACCGGCGCGGCGCCGCGCG
>NZ_WBKP01000077.1 GCF_009602465.1 Cumulibacter manganitolerans
CGATCCCAGGCCGTCGACCCCACCGCCGATGCCGAGGAGGTGACCGAACCCGAGCTCCAGGCCCTCACGGCCTAACCGACACGCCCAACCGAGGGATCAACATCGTACACCACCCCACGGGACTTGACCTAGCGCTCTTGCGGCCCGCGGTCATCGCCGACGAACTGCCGGACATCATTAGCGACGTGATCCGTGCGATCGTTGAAGCAGTTCCTTGGCCAATCCCTACTCCTGAGAAGCGCGAAGAACACAAGCTGTGGTCCGTCGAAACAGGCGATCGTGCTGCACTCATGTTCGGGCTCAGTGGAGTCTGGCTACCCAAGCTGCCGGTGAACTGACGACGAACCGATCGTCCGCAGGCGACGGCACGGCACGTGGCTGGCACAATCCAACCTAGCTACCTCCGCCCATTCCCCAGACGGACGGCGCCCAAGAACGAGGCCAATAATGGAACTTCGAATATTGCGCGTTACCAGTACGCAGGTAAGAGGCTATAAATTCGCGTCTATGCATGCGTTGTTCACTGTACCGTGGGCGCCCATCGAAGCGACGCGACCGTCGGCCGGCGCGTGGGACGTCAGCGACCGTAGTGGTATCGGCAGGCAGCGATCCGCAGCTCTGTGTCGGTGAGCTTGTACACCAGTCGGTGTTCGTCGGTGATCCGGCGAGACCAGTAGCCGGCGAAGTCATACCGCAGCGGCTCCGGTTTACCGATCCCGGCGTTGCCGTTGCGCAGCACGTCCCCGATCAGCTGGTTGATCCGCTTGAGGATCTTGCGGTCCTGCGTTTGCCACCATAGGTAGTCTTCCCAGGCGTTGCTATCCCACACCAGCCGCATGCTCAGTCGTCCGCAAGCAGGTCGCGGACTTCGCCCTCTGCCGCCTCTAGGCGTTCCATCGCATCTAGCAGCCGCCGCGCATTGCGCGGCGACCGCATGAGATAGGCCGTCTCGCGCAGCGCTTCGAACTCGTCCAAGGACACGATCACCACGGCCTCATGACCCGAGCGCGTGACGACCACTTCTTCGCGGTCATTGACGACCGAATCCAGCACCTCGGCATAGCGAGCCCGGGATTCGGTGTAGCTCATCGTTCTCACCTATCTGCCCCCCATTCCTGTACAGAAAATTGTACAGGTTGCTGCCTGGGTCGTCACGATCCGGTTCGCCACCACCGACGCCCGGAGGGGATGGCGGGACCTCGTCGCAGCCATCCGCAACCCCATGACCGACACCTGGGACTCCTGGCGCCCCCTGGCAACAATGCCGACGAACTGCCCGCTCAGGGGTGAGAAGCTATGAGGCGGCGAGCTCGAGGAGGCGGCCTAGGGACTGCAGCTTCTCGTCGGTCGAGTCGCCGGTCAGGTTTACCCGCAGTAGCCCCACTCCCGCCGCGGTGTATGCCTGGAGCTGGTCGGCGATCATCTGCTCGGTGCCGACGAGGTTCGTTCCTAGGCCAATCGCGGGCGGCACGGCGGCTTCGGCGGCCTGTTTGTCGCCGGCTTGCCATAGCTCGTGCACGCGCGCGATCTGCTCGCCGAAGCCTTGGCGTTCGAAAGCGGCGCTGTAGAAGTTCGTCTTCGAGCTGCCCATCGCTCCGAAGGTGAACGCGTAGCCACCGGCGTGCTTGCGCGCCAACGCGTCGACCTCGGCCTGCGTGCCGAGCTCCAGTGACACCGCGATCGCGAGCTCGACGTCCTCGATCGATCGCCCGGCCGCGGCGGCTCCCTTGGCGATCGGTGCGACCAGTACGTCGCCAGCGGTTCCCGGCATGAACGAGTTGCCGATCCACCCATCGGCCAGCTCACCGGTCAACCGCAAATTCGCCGGACCCAACGCCGCCAGCCAGATCGGCACGTGCACCGGCGTCGGCGCCATCGATCGGATGCTGCGGCCCTCACCACCCGGCAGCGGCAGCTGATACACCTTCCCGTCGTACGCGGCCCGCTCACCACGCAGAATCATCCGCACGATCTCGATCGTTTCGCGGGTGCGCTGCACCGGCTTGCTGAACGGCACGCCGTGCCACCCCTCGACGACCTGGGGGCCGCTGGCCCCTAGCCCGAGTACGAACCGGCCTTCGCTGAGCTGTTGCAACGACATCGCTGACATCGCCAGCATCGCCGGAGTCCGTGCGCCGAGCTGCGCGATGCCACTGATCAACCGAGCGTTCTTGGTGCGCCCGGCCAGCATCGCTAGCGGCGTCAACGCGTCGTACCCCCATGCCTCTGCGCTCCAGAGCGAGTCGACGCCCATCGCGTCGGCTTCCACCGCCAGGCGTAGACCGTCGGCGGTGTGCGGCTGAACGCTGATCCCGATGCGCATGGACTACTCCTGTCCTTCGGCGAGCTTCTTGATCTGCTGCAGGTTCGCCGTCATGTTGGTGTGGTGCTCACCGAGGCGACGCTCGATAATGCGCGCTTCCTTCTCGGGCATCCGCTCAATGGCCAGGGTCAATCCGGAGGGTCCGGGACCGATCTGCGCGATCTGGGTCAACAGAACGCCCTGGCTGGAGGGATCGATGCGGTAGCGCCATACGGCGCCGGGATTCTTCGGATCGTCGACCGCGTACGCGAACTCACGAGGTGGGTCGGCGGTGATGATGGTGCAGGTCGACTGCCACTTGCCGATCGCCTCGTGCGCGTTGCGACCCGCGAACCGCGCACCCACCGTCGGCCCCGTCGCACCGTCCAGCCACACGGCGCCCTGGAACTCGGGGCTGGTGAGCGCGGGAGTCTGGATGTCGCTGACTATTCGCCACACCGTTCGGCCGGAGCCTGAATCTTGACCTGCACCCGGGTGGTCGGTGCGTCGGACAACTTCATTCAGATCTCCTCGTCAGTTGTCACGTGAGGATGCCGGCACGCCCGCAGCAAGGTGCTGCCGAGCATTGCGCACCGGAATCCATATCTCATCTCGCCCGTCGCGGGCGGCAGGTTGGTTAGGTTATGCCGTCAGGGTCACCAGGCGTTGGCGGATCAGCGAGCAGGGCTCGCTGACGATCCGGTCGATGAGTTCCTTGCAGGTGGGTACGTCATTGATGAGTCCGGCGACCATGCCGCAGGACCAGGGGCCGGCGTCCATCTCGCCGTTGACCATGACGCGGGGATACATGCCCGCGACGTCCTCGACGATGTCCTCGAAGGCGATGTCCTCACCGAGCTTGTGTTCTTTCTGCAGCAGGCGCTGGACGCCTGCGTTGTTCAGCACGCGCTCGGTGTTGCGCAGCGGCCTCATCACCAGCCGGGTGTCAAGCTCGGTGGCGTCGAGAATGGCTTGTTTTACCGCGGGGTGGACCGGTGCTTCCGCGGTGGCGATGAACCGGGTGCCAAGGTTGATTCCGTCGGCGCCGAGCGCGAGAGCTGCCGCTAGTGAGCGGCCGTCAGCCATGCCGCCTGAGGCGACGAACGGGATGCTCAGCGTGTCGGCGGCGCGTGGCAGCAGGATCATGTTGGGTACGTCGTCCTCGCCGGGGTGTCCGCCGCACTCGAATCCGTCGACACTGACCGCGTCGCAGCCGACGGCCTCGGCCTTCAGTGCGTGGCGTACCGCGGTGCACTTGTGGATCACGGTGATGCCGGCGTCCTCGAGCATCGGCAGCCACTTCTGCGGGTTGTTGCCTGCGGTCTCGACTACCTTCACGCCGCCGTCGATGATCGCGCGGATGTAGCCGGCATAGTCCGGCGGGTTCACTGATGGCAAGAACGTGAGGTTGACGCCGAACGGCTTGTCGGTCATCGTGTGGCAGCGTTCGATCTCGGCGGCCAGGTCGTCCGGCGTCTTCTGGGTGAGCGCTGTCAGGATGCCGAGACCGCCTGCGTTCGAGACCGCGGAGGCGAGCTCAGCCAGACCGACGTATGCATTCCGCCCTGGATGATCGGGTACTCGATGCCTAGCAGGTCGGTGATTCTGGTATTCATGACGTGATCCTGCTCAGTGGCAATGGAGCGCTGGGCGGTCAGCGGCCTTGGAAGTTGGCTTCGCGGCGTTCGACGAACGACTGGATGCCTTCTTTGAAGTCCTCGGTGGCGAACACTCGCTCACGGATCTGTGGGATGTAGTCGATCGCGGCCTGCTCAGCGGCGTCGATGTACTTCAAGGCCGCTTCCTTCGTGGCTTGGATCCCGATGGGCGCGTTCTTGCAGATCTCGCGTGCGAGCTCCATCGCGCGGTCGAGGTGCTGCCCGTAGGGGACGACCTCCTGCACGAAACCGATGCGCAGCGCCTCGGCGGCGTCGAACTTGTCGCACAGGAACAGGTGGTACATCGCGTTGCCCCAGCCGGTGCGGGTGAGGTAGCGGAAGTGCGCGCCGCCGAACGGTGCGATGCCGCGCTTGGACTCCAGCTGCTGGAACTGCGCAGTGTCGGCGGCGACGACGATGTCCGCGGCCAGCATCATCTCGATGCCGACGGTGAAGGTGATGCCTTGTACGACCGCGATCACCGGCTTGGTGGTGCGGCGGGCCAGACCGAACGGGTCAACCTTGGTGGGATCTTTCGGCTTCGCGGTCGCGTTGGGTCCGAAGAACTTCGGCATGTCCAAGCCCGCGGTGGTGTGCTCACCTGCCGCGCAGAACACCGCGACCCACAGATCGTCGTTGTCGTCGAACGCCGTCAGATGCTCGGAGAGCTGCTCGGTCATCTCCGGCGTGTACGAGTTCTTCTTCGCCTCGTTACGCACGGTAATGACGGCGATATGGCCGTCGATGTCCATGGTGACTTCGCCAGCAGGTGCCTCGGTGCTCATCGCAGATCCTTTGCGTGGTGGGGGTTGGTGGTTGGATTGATCGGTGGTGCCATGGCGGGGCGTGCGCCCGGTCAGGGCCTAGACGATGCTCGCGCCGCCGTCGATGGCCAGGGTCTGTCCGGTGATGTGCTTACCCGCCGCGGAGGCGAACAGCAGTGCGGCTCCCTTGAGGTCGTCCTGGTCGCCCAGTCGCTTGAGCGGGACGTTCTTGGTCATCGAGTCGACGCCGCGCTTCTCGATCGTGCCCTTCGTCATCCGAGAGGGAAAGAAACCCGGCGCGAGAGCGTTGACGGTGATGCCGTAGCGAGCCCATTCACCGGCCAGTGCGCGGGTGAAGTTGATGACGGCGGCCTTGCTGGTGTTGTAGGCGATCGTCTTGGTCGCTTCCAGACCGTTGGCACGCAGTCCGGCGATCGACGCGAGATTGATGATGCGGCCGTAGCCCGCCGGGATCATCGAGCGCCGGCCGATGTGCTGGGACAGCAGGAACACCGAGCGCACATTCAGGTCCATGACCTTGTCCCACGCCTCGAGCGGATGGTCCTCGGCCGGAGCGCCCCAGCTGACCCCGGCGTTGTTCACCAGGATGTCGACCGTGCCGAGCGTGTCGACGGCTGCCTCGGCGAGCCGAGTCACATCCTGTTCGCGGGAGCAGTCGGCCGCGACGTACGACGCGTCGATCCCCTGCGCGGCAAGCTCTTCGACTGCGTTGGCCAGGTCGGCTTCCTTGCGCGAAGAAAGCAGGACACGGGCACCGTGCGCACCCAGGGCTTCGGCGATCTGCATGCCGAGACCTTGAGATCCTCCGGTGACAAGAGCGGTGCGACCGGTGAGGTCGAACAGTTCCTGGGTGTTGCTCATGATGCTCCTAGGTGGTGGGTCTGATGAGCCAGATGGCGATCTTGGGCTGCAAAATGGGTCCGCTTAGATGCCGATCGCTGCGCGGTCCATGAGCACCGCGCTGGACGAGCGGGCCCGCTCCAGCAGTGCCCGAGTATCGGGCAGCAGCTTGTCGAAGTAGAACCGCGCGATCGCCGCTTGCTGGCGATGATGACCCGTAGCACCCTCCCCCAGCGCGTCCACGGTCGCGGCGGCGCGAGCCCAGAGATGCGCATAGACCAGGTAGCCCACCAGGTTCAAGAAGTCCGCCGCGCTCGTCCCGATGGACAGCGGGTCGTCCGCGGCGCGCGCGATCAGCTCGCCTGCGAGGGTGTCGACCTCGTCGGCGAGCGAGCGGGTTCGGGCATGCATCGCCGCGAGGTCGCTGCTGTGGTCGGGGGTGCCGGTATACGAGCGGACAAGGTTGGTGAGCTGCCGCAGTCGCACGCCGTCGTCACCGATAACCTTGCGGGCCAGCAGATCGTGCGCCTGGACACCGTTGGTGCCTTCGTAGATCGCGAGGATTCGCCCGTCGCGGTAGGTCTGCTCGATGCCGGACTCCACGATGTATCCCGCGCCGCCGAACGTCTGCATCGCCAGGGTCGTGGTGTCGATGGCGCGATCGGTGACGAATGCCTTCGCGACCGGGGTGAGCAGCGCGAGGATGTCGCCGGCCTTACGGCGTACGTCCGCGTCGTGTGCGCCGTGCTCGAGATCGATCTGCATGGCCATCCAGTACGCGAACAGGCGCGCGCCGCCGGCCCAGGCTTTTTGGGTGAGCACCATCCGGCGGACATCCGGCTGGTCAATGATCGGGTCGGCCACGCGGTTCTTGTCGTGCAGCACTCCGGGCGCCCGGGACTGCAGGCGGTCGCGGGCGTACGCGGTCGCCTGTTGCTGTGCGGACTCGGTCAGGCCGAGAGCCTGTGTGGCGGTGCCCAGGCGCGCCCCGTTCATCATCACGAACATTGCCGGCAGACCGCGTTCGCGTTCCCCGACCAGTTCGCCCACGGCGTTGTCGAAGCGCATCAGGCAGGTCGCGTTGCCGTGCATGCCCATCTTCTCTTCGATGCTGTCGCAGTAGACGCCGTTACGCCCGCCCACCTCGCCCTCGCTCGTGACATGGTTCTTCGGGACCACGAACAGGCTGATCCCGCGGGTGCCCGACGGGGCCCCCTCGACGCGGGCCAAGACCAGATGCACGATGTTGTCGGCGAAGTCGTTGTCCCCACCGGAGATGAACATCTTCGTTCCGGTGATCAGATAGGTGCCGTCGTCCTGCGGGACGGCCTTCGTTGTCAGCAGCCCGAGGTCGGTGCCACAGTGCGGCTCGGTCAGACACATGGTGCCGGTCCATTCACCCGCGGCCAGCTTGGGAAGGAAAAGCCGTCGCTGCTCGGTGGTGCCGTTGGCGCGCAGACACCGGTAAGCGCCGCCGGTCAGCCCGAAGTACAGCGACCAGGCCGCGTTTGTCGCGGACAGGATCTCGCTGATCACCGTGCCTACGACGTGAGGCAGTCCCGCGCCGCCATCGTCTTCCCGACAGGTGACGGCCGGCCAGCCCGCCTCGACGTACTTCTTCGCCGCCGCCGGGAATCCGCTGGGCGTCCGCACGACACCGTCGTTGAGCTGGCACCCTTCGCGGTCTCCTACCGCGTTGAGCGGGGCAGTGACGCCGGTGCAGAACTCGGCGGCCCCGGATACGACACCGTCGATGGTCTCCCTGTCGATCGGGACGCCATGAGCGGTCAGTACGCCGGCGACGTCGAGGACATCATGCAGCGCAAACTGGATCGACTGAAGGGGCGGCTGGTAGGCCACGAGTACCTCCGGGCTGGTTGGGATGGTGTGCTGCTGGACGGATTCCCTGGCTCGTGCAGGCCCGAACGCTCGATAAGATCTGGGCGCGGCGAACCGACCGGTGCGCTAATGTCGCGCGAGCCACTCCCGCTCTTCGCCGGGTTCGGGCAGCACCTCGCCGCCCTCCATCGCATTTGCTGCCGGGTTCTCCTGAACCGATACCAGCAGCTCCTGGTCACCGAGACCGGTGACCGTCTGCAGCAGCACCCACAGATCACGAAGCAGCGCTTCCTTGATCTCAGCGGACCGCCCGGCGCGCACAACGCCGCGAATCATCGCGAAGTCAGCGACCTCGCCACCGGTGTAGCAGTCCCCGGGGGCCACCTCGTGGAACAGCACGCGGACGAAACCGCGCGGCGCGCCGGTGTGCTGGACGTGGATCCGCGTAACTTCCGCTGCGACGTGCGCTTTCTCCTGAGACGACAGCGCATCTTGGGAGGTGTAGCAGGTGTAGAAGGGCATTAACCGATCCAATCTTTGACCGATGACCTCAGTGAGTCTTATAGAGCAACTGACAGGACGCTAGCAGGGTGGGTCCTGTTGGGCAACTCTCCTATGCTGGGTGACATGAAACGAACCTCGTTGGCGAGCTGGCCGTGCTCGATTGCGCGCACGATGGACCTGATCGGTGACTGGTGGACGCCGTTGGTGTTACGCGAGGCGTTCGCCGGCATTCAGCGCTTCGACGACTTCCAGCTGTCTCTAGGCCTTGCACGCAACACCCTGACTGCGCGCCTGCAACGGCTGGTTGACGCGGGTCTGCTCGAACGCGAGCCGTACCAGCACAACCCGGTCCGGTATGACTATGTCCTGACCGAGCAGGGTCGGGATTTCTACCCCGTTATGGCCGCGATCATGGCGTGGGGTGATAGATGGCTGGCCGACGAGAGCGGGCCGCCAGTACTCACTCGCCACGACACGTGCGGCCACCCGACGCACGCCGTTGTCGTGTGCGAGCGTTGCGGTAAGCCACTCACCTCCGACACTGTCACCCGGGAGCTCGGGCCGGGATTTCCCGAGCACCTGCGGGGCCGCGCGGATGTGGAGGCACGCTTCCCGAGCTCCCTGGCTTGATTCGCCACCTCGGCTGCTCCCCTTCGAGGGGCCCGTGCTTGTCGGTCGGTGCCTGTTCACCCCCCACGCCAGCACGGTCACTGCCTCTCCGTTCGTCGACTGTGTCGTCTCAGGCGTCTTTTCGTAGGTTCTTGCCCGTGATGGATGCGATCAGGTCCTGCAGCTCTGCCATCCGTGCGCCTTGAATTCCGCGTGGGCTCGTGTCGTGCTTGAGGCATAGGGCTGCGGCCGCCGCGGTCGCGACGGCGTGCTGTGCGCCGTTGCCCATGAACTTGGTGCTGGACCCAGCGACATGCGTGACGCTGATGTGCTTACCGGCCATCATCAGGTTGTCGATGTCTGCTGAGTAGAGGCAGCGGAACGGGATCCGGTAGGGCTGCTCGTCGCGGGTGTCCCACTTCCAGTCCCGTAGCCGGAAGTCGTAGTTCTCGTCTCCCGGATAGTGCAGGCAGAACGGCCCGTCGTTCCACACCACCGCGTCATCGAACGACCGATGCTCACGGATGTCGGTCTCGGTGAGGACGTAATCACCGAGGTACCGATGAAACTCGCCCTGCGCCGGTACGAACGCTAGATGGTCGAGTTCGAGGTTGGCGTACTCCTGTGGTTCGGTCGTCTTGACGTTGGAGAACGTTCCGTAGACCGCACACAGCAGGTGGTCGCGGATGTGCTCGGCCTCGGTGTAAGGGTCGAGGTCTTGGCCGTACTCCCAGAAGTGCGTGTTCGGGAGCTGCATGCGGCGGCGTACGTCCGGCGCGAAGGTGCGGTGTGCTCCGGCGGCCGGTCCGGGGCCGTTGTCGGTACCGGGTTTCTCGAGCTGGCCGCTGAGGTTGGCGTAGTCCTTGGCCACGTCAAGCGCCCAGGGAACCTCCGGGAACGCAACGGGGTGATCGGCGAGGCGGGTGCGGAAGAAGATCGTGTTCCCGTGGTGACTGTGGTTGCCGTGATCGGGGGCCAGCATCTCGCCGTGCTGGGTGTGTGACTCTTGACCGAACATCGTGCGTGCTCCGGCGAGGATGCCCACGATCGCGGTGCCGCTGCAGTCGATGAACACCGGTGCGGTGAACCTGCGCTCGATGCCGCTGCGTGCCTCGCGTGCGTCCACGGCGGTGATCCGCCGGCCTTCGGCCTCGACCGCGTACACCGTGTGCTCCAGGAACATGGTGGCGTTCGGTTCGGCTTCGATCAGGCGGTGGGCGTGCAGGTCGCCGTCCGGTTCTCGCTGGGAGATTCCTCGACCAGGTGGCCCCGTTCGCCGCGGGGCATCAGTCCGGTTTCGATGCTCGCGTTGCCGCCGAGGTAGGGGCGGTTCTGGATCAGCGCCACGCGTAGGCCGAGCCGCGCCGCGGCCAGCGCGGCGCTCGAGCCGGGTACACCGCCGCCGCCGACCACCACGACGTCGAACGCTCCGGCATCCTCAGGATGCTCGGGTAGGCCCTGCAGGCGGCGCCGCCAGGACCGCGTTCGCTCGTCATTGCCTTCGGGTGGAGCGAGGTCCGCGCGACTGAGATAGATCGCATCGCACCGGCCTTCGAATCCAGTGTGATCGCGCAGCCGCACCTCAATCCGTCCTGTGGCGAGTTCGACCGAGCCTGCCCGCTGCCAGCTCCAGTCCTCGCCATGGATCCCGAGTTCGTTCTCCAGCATCTGGCCGGCGACACTCAGGCTGAAGCGTCCTGGGTGGTGTGAGGGGACCCAGTCCTTGGTGCGCACCCATACGTTGTAGGTGCCGGGGTCCTTGATGGCGATGTGGGTGGTCGCGTCCGCGACCGGTCGCCCCTTGCCGTGCGCGAGGAGGTATGGCGAGCCCATCTGTGTCTCGAACTGCGAGTCGAGGATCCAGCCACCGAAGTCGTCGAACTCCTCGGCCTCGAGGAGAATGCCGGGTGCAGGTGTCGGCTGTGTCATCATCGTCGCTCCTGGTGTGTTGGTGAACGAGTGATCAGCGACCGGGTGCGCCGAGGTCCTGTTGCGGAAGCGCGATGTTCTGCAGCCGCAGCTGCCCGCGTGCCAGCACCTTTCCGGTTTCCTCCGCGGTGATGACGACCTCCCAGAGCTGCTGATTGCGTCCTTGGAACAACGGTTCAGCCGTCACGCTGGCGCGCCCGCCGGAGCTCGATCGCAGAAAATCTGTTGCGTTATGCACGCCGACGGCGAACTGGCCCTTATCGAGCACGGCCTTGCTTGCGGCGATACTGCCGGCGCTTTCGACGATGGTGGTGTAGACGCCACCGTGCACGACGCCCCACGGCGTGAAATGGTCCTCGCTGAGGTCGACGTATCCGCGAAGCGCGGTCGGCGTGACCTCTTCAACGACGAATCCTGAGCTCGCGACGAACCGGCTCGCCGTCGACAGCGACACATCGGGAAGG
Organism: Cumulibacter manganitolerans; assembly: GCF_009602465.1. Classification (NCBI taxonomy): domain Bacteria; kingdom Bacillati; phylum Actinomycetota; class Actinomycetes; order Geodermatophilales; family Geodermatophilaceae; genus Cumulibacter; species Cumulibacter manganitolerans. The sequence goes on from NZ_WBKP01000077.1 coordinate 10,931, forward strand.
CTGTTGTTAGTTACCGTCATAACTGCTCCAATCTAACTTTTGTTTTCAAAGTTAGACTGGTGGGGGGCGGACGTCAACGGAGAGGAACCTCAACATGCAGTGGCTGGCCTACGACACGCGAAACTGCTCGATCCAGCGAACCCTCGATGTCATCGGCGAGAAATGGACGCCGCTGATCCTGCGCGAGACGTTCAACGGCGTACGCCGTTTCGACCAGATCCGCGACCACGTCGGCATATCCGATGCCGTGCTAGCCGATCGGCTCCGCAAGCTTGTGGCCGCGGGCGTCCTGGAGACGACTCCCTATCAGGATCAGGGACGCCGCGCCCGCAACGAGTACCGGCTTACGCCGAAGGGCCTGGACCTCTATCCGACGATGATCGCCCTGCTGAAGTGGGGCGACACATACTGCGCCGACCCGGCCGGACCGTCCATCATCGTGACCCATCACGACTGCGGCGCACCCGTCGAGGCGGTGGTCCGCTGCACGGCCGGCCACATTCTTGAGTCTGCGCGCGACGGCTCACCCACGTCTGGTCCGGGGGCACGCGAGTTGACCGTCGAGACCCCCTAAGTCCCGATACCTGTGCGCTGATGCCTGTCCCTGAGGACGACGTGACGATCCAGGTGTCGTGTTCATCAGGGTGTGGTCCTTTCGGTGGTCCGATGACTTGACTGGCATCGTCGCGGTGCCGGCGCTGGTTGTCGCGGCCGGCGGCGCGGTCTGTGGACGGATGCGGGGCCGTGTGGATAACGACCGGTAGGGGCCCGCGTCGTCGTGACGCGGGCCCCTGTGCCCGGTGGCGCTTGTGAGGGCGCTGGAGGTGGTCCGGGCCGGCGGATGGCTTGGCGGCCGGCGAGCTGGTCTGCGCGGGCGGGGTCTAGGCGCGGTGGTGCGGTGGCGAAGACGGGCTTGGCGAGCAGGAGGGCTCGGGCCCAGGCTTGCTCGATCGAGTCGGCCGCGGCCCGGTCGTAGACCCGGGTGCGGATGGACGCGACGATGACCTCCAGGTACGGCGCGTCGGTGTGCCGGTCACAGCTGGCGTAGACCTGCGGTTGGGCGTACCCGGTCTGGCGCAGGATCAGCGTGGGTTCGCTGCTGTGCCGCAGCGGCGTGATGCTGGCGGTGTGCGGCAGGTACCCGGCTGCTTCGGCGCGGGCAGTCGCCCACGCGTAGGCGTGCGCGGTGAGCGCTGGCAGGTCGAGGCAGGTGATCCAGACCGATCCGCTCTGGACCTGGACGCTGCCGCTGCGCCCGGTGCTGGTGACGACGTTCTCGTCCTGCGCTCCGGCGACCTCGACGATGACGGTGGTGATGTTCTGGAACATGGAATGCCCTCCCGGGTGTTTCGGCGCGGCGCGCCGACCTGCACCGTGTGTGCAGATGCCCCGCTCTCAAGCGGGCTGAGGGTGGGCGCGCAACAGCCGCCAGAGTGAGCCCGGTGCGTGAGGAAATAAGCGACGCAGGAGCGCCGAACGCGGCGGGTGATCGTGCCTAGCCTCGGGATTTCACGTGGTCGGGGGGAGTACGGCGTGTAAAGCACGGAAGTGCCTGTCTGGCGCGGGATTCTTGGGTTGCTGAAGCTCAAGGTCCATCACGCAGAGAGGCACTCCGTAGGTGAAGCGTAGCCGTGTTCCGAATCTGGTCCTTGATCCCGTCCGCGAGTCGCT
>NZ_WBKP01000078.1 GCF_009602465.1 Cumulibacter manganitolerans
GGCGGCGTCCGCCGCCGGAGCGTGCCCGCCCGGAGCCGGCAGCCTGCTGCGGCTGGGCGGCACCCGCGTTCGGGTTGGCGAGCTTCGCGGCCTCCTCGGCCGACAGGAAGCTCCGCTCGCCGGGGGCGAGGATCTGCAGCGCGGGGTCGCCCAGCGCGCCGTCGGCGATCAGCGCGCTGATCTTCGCCTGCTTCATCAGCGTGCGCACCTCGCCGAGCTGCGACTCGCCGGCGAGCGTGACGACGGTGCCGCTGGCACCGGCACGCGCCGTCCGGCCTGAGCGGTGCAGATACGCCTTGTGCTCGGCCGGCGGATCGGCATGCACGACGAGCGCCACGTCGTCGACGTGGATGCCGCGGGCCGCGATGTCGGTGGCGACCAGCGTGCCGACCCGGCCGTCGTGGAAGGCGTCCATGTTGCGGGTGCGCGCGTTCTGGCTGAGGTTGCCGTGCAGCTCGACGGCGGGCACGCCGCGACCGAGGAGCTGCTTGGCGAGCTTCTTGGCGCCGTGCTTCGTCCGGGTGAACACGATCGTGCGGCCCGGCGCGGCCGCCAGATCGGCCACGACCGCCACCTTCTGGTCGTTCGGCACGCGCAGGACGTGGTGCTCCATCGTCGCGACCGGCGACTCGGCGGAGTCGGCCTCGTGCACGACCGGGGAGGAGAGGTACTTCTTCGCGATGATGCCGATGCCGTCGTCGAGGGTGGCCGAGAACAGCATCCGCTGCCCGGAGCGCGGGGTCGCATCGAGGATGCGGCGGACCATCGGCAGGAAGCCCATGTCGGCCATGTGGTCCGCCTCGTCGATGACGGTGATCTCCACCGCGCCGAGGTCGGCGGCCTTCTGGCCCATCAGGTCCAGCAGCCGGCCCGGGCAGGCGATGACGATGTCGACGCCGGCGGCAAGCGCCTTCACCTGGGGGTTCTGGTTGACCCCGCCGAACACCAGCTGGCTGCGCAGGCCGGCGGCCCGCTGCAGCGGCTCGAGCGACTCGGCGATCTGGATCGCCAGCTCGCGGGTGGGCGCCAGGACCAGGCCGCGAGGCCGCTTGGGCTGCGCGCGGCGCTGCTCGGCCGCGAGCCGCGAGACGAGCGGCGCGAGGAAGGCGAAGGTCTTGCCCGATCCGGTGCGACCGCGACCGAGGACGTCGCGTCCGGCCAGCGAATCCGGCAGGGTGGCCGCCTGGATGGGCGTGGGGACGGTGATGCCGCGCTCGGCGAGCGCGGACACGATGAAGCTGGGCACGCCGAGGCGCGCGAAATCAGAAGACAAGAAGTGAACCAATCACATTCGGCGTCCTGCAAGGCGCGCTCGGCAGAGATCCCGCCCTCGTGGCGGTGCGGCGCGGCCAGCGGGTCAAAGCGCAAGATGCGGACCCGATCACCGGGCGACCCGAAGCAAGACAGGTCGAGTCGCTGCCCCCAGCGTAGAGCACATCGGCGGGCCACCGGTCCACCCCGGCTATGGGATCGGCCACCACGCATCCGCGCCGGGTCCGGTTCTTAGTCGATTCTTAGTAGCAGTGGGAACACTTGCCGCATGTCGTCACCGGAGCCGCACGACCTCAGCCGGCGCGGCGCGCTCGCGCTGCTCACCGCCGGCGTCGCAGGGCTCGTCGCAGCCTGCAGCCGAGCCGCCCAGCGCGCCACTCCCGCGTCATCCTCCAGGGCGCCGACCGCGGCCGGCAGCAGCGCTGCCCCGACGTCCGCGAGCCCGAGCAAGCCGCAGAACCCGCCGCCGTTCGGCGCCGCCGGCACCTCCCCGGCCGTCGAGGTGGCGCGCGGCAGCGGTGCCCGGCCGGAGATCGCGCTCACCTTCCACGGCGCCGGCGACCCGGCGCTCGCCAAGCAGATCTTGACCACGCTGCAGGCCGCGGGCGCGCGGGCCACCGTGATGGTGATCGGCTCGTGGCTGCAGGCCAACCCGTCCCTCGCGGACGCGATCGTCGCCGGCGGCCACGAGCTCGGCAACCACACCTGGACCCACCCCGCCCTCGCCGCCTTGCCGGCGAGCCAGATGGAGCAGGAGATCGTGAGCTGCCGCGACCTGATCGCCCAGCTCACCGGCAGCTACGGGCCGTTCTTCCGGCAGTCCCAGGGACAGCATGCGACCCCGGCGATCCTGGCCGCCGCGGGGCAGGCCGGCTACCCCACGGTGCTGTCCTACGACGTCGATTCCATGGATTGGCAGGATCCCGGCGCGGCCGCGATCCGCGCGAACCTGCAGAGTGCCAAGGCCGGTTCCGTGGTAAGCATGCATTTCGGTCACAGTGGTACGGCCGAGGCGCTACCCGGGATCCTGCAGGACCTGGCCGCCCGGGGCCTGCGCGCCGTGACCGCCTCCCAGCTGCTCAGCCCGTAAGGAAGATCGATGTCGCTCACCGGCCCCACCCCCCGGCGTCCCCGTTCCCTCGCGGTGGCCGCCGCCGGCGTCCTGATGCTGCTGACGGCCTGCTCGGGCTCGGGCACCCAGCAGGCCGCGGGCGAGACCGGCGCCAAGAGCTCGTCCAGCTCCCCGAGCGCCACGTCGGCGTCGAGCACCGCCGCCGCGTCCGCCGACCTGCTGCCCGGCATGCCGCCGCCGCTGTCGCCCACCGACGTCTACGCCGCGGACAAGCCGAACAACCTCTCCGACGAGGTCAAGAACGACGCTCCCCGGGTGTACGTGCCCAACAGCAAGGACGACACCGTCTCGGTGATCGACCAGGCGACCATGCAGGTGATCGCGACCTACCCGACCGGGCACGAGCCGCAGCACGTGGTCCCGTCGTACGACCTGAAGACGCTGTACGTGATCGCCGACCTGAACTTCGGCGCGTTCACCCTGATCGACCCGAAGACGGGTAACGCCGGTGCGACCACGCCGATCGACGACCCGTACAACCTGTACTTCACCCCGGACGGCAAGTACGGCATCGTGGTCGCCGAGGACCACAAGCGGCTGGACTGGTACGACCCGCACTCGTGGCAGAAGCAGGACTCGACCGAGGTTCCGGACTGCGCCGGGGTCGACCACATCGACTTCACCGCGAACGGCAAGGTGCTGCTGGCCACGTGCGAGTTCGCGAACCGGGTGGCGGTCGTGGACGTGCAGACCCACAAGCTGATCAACCTGATCACGCTGCCGAACCGGCCGGACGGCATGCCGCAGGACGTGAAGCTGTCCCCCGACGGCAAGACGTTCTACGTCGCGGACATGAAGGCCGACGGCGTCTACACCATCGACGGCGAGGGCAAGGCAGTCACCGGCTTCATCCCCACCGGCAAGGGCACCCACGGGCTGTACGTCGACCGCACGTCGACCCGGCTGTTCGTCACGAACCGGCTCGAGGGCTCGATCTCGGTCATCGACCTGGCCACCAAGAAGGTGGCGACGAAGTGGCAGATCCCGGGCGGCGGCAGCCCCGACATGGGCAACCTGTCGGCCGACGGCAAGCTGTTCTGGGTGTCGGGGCGGTACGACTCGTGCGTCTACGTCATCAGCACCGACGACGGCCACCTGGTGAAGAAGATCCCGGTCGGCAAGGGACCGCACGGCCTGACCGTCTGGCCGCAGCCGGGCCGCTACAGCCTCGGGCACACCGGCATCATGCGGTAGCGGCGACGACGACGCGAGAAGCCCCGCCTCCGTGAGGAGGCGGGGCTTCTCGATGCTGCAGCGGCGTGCGCCGCGGCGGCTACTTGACCGAGACGGTGGCGCCGGCGCCCTCGAGGGCTTCCTTCGCCTTGTCGGCAGCTTCCTTGTTGACCTTCTCGAGGACGGGCTTCGGGGCACCGTCGACCAGGTCCTTGGCCTCCTTCAGGCCGAGCGAGGTCAGGGTGCGGACCTCCTTGATGACCTGGATCTTCTTCTCGCCGGCCGACTCGAGGATGACGTCGAACTCATCCTTCTCCTCGGCAGCGGCACCGGCGTCGCCGCCAGCGCCACCCGCGACAGCGGCACCGGCAACGGCGACCGGAGCGGCCGCGGTGACGTCGAACTTCTCCTCGAACGCCTTCACGAACTCCGAGAGCTCGAGCAGGGTCATTTCCTCGAACTGCGACAGCAGCTCCTCGGACGACAGCTTCGCCATGATGGCTTTCCTTTCGTGATCCGCCGTGGGGCGGGAGTTTTGGGTTAGGCCTCGGCCGGGGCTTCGGCGGGTGCGTCGGCCGAGGCCTCCGCGGGAGCCTCGGCAGCCGGGGCTGCGTCGGCGGGCTTCTTCTCCTTGAGGGCCTCGGCAAGCTGGGCCATCTTGGTCGGCAGCGCGTTGAACACGACGGCGGCCTTGGTCAGGTTGCCCTTCATGGCGCCGGCCAGCTTCGCCAGCAGCACCTCACGCGGCTCGAGGTCGGCGATCTTCTTGACCTCGTCCACCGACAGCGTCTTGCCCTCGAGGACACCGCCCTTGATGACCAGGAGCGGGTTGTCCTTCGTGAACTCCTTGAGGCCCTTGGCCGCCGCGGCCGCGTCACCGCGGATGAACGCGATGGCGGTCGGACCGGTGAGAAGCTCGTCGTCGAGCTCGAGGCCGGCGTCCTTGGCGGCGATCTTGGTCAGGGTGTTCTTCACGACGGTGTAGGTCGTGTCGGCGCCCAGCGCCCGGCGCAGCTCGGTCATCTTCGCCACCGACAGACCGCGGTACTCGGTCAGCACCACGGCGTTCGACGCGGTGAAGCTGTCCGTGATCTCCTTGACGGCGGCAGTCTTCTCTTCGTTTGCCATGTCCCTCCTCTCTTGTACGTCGGGCTGGTCGCGGCCCGAAAACAAGAACGCCCCGGCGCAGAGCGCACGGGGCAGACGGCGGAAGTCGCCGCGGAGCGTCCGTTCGTCCCTGCGCGGGTCGCCCTGGAACAGGGACCTTCACTCCTCGGCAGGTGCCTCGGATGACCAGCGGTCTTCGGTAGAACCTCGACAACTCTACGCGCCGACCCGCGGCGCGAGCAATCCGTCGGCCCGTGACCTGCCTCTCGGCCGCCGCCGATCTTGACAGCCATTCGGCGATCGCCATACGGTTCGACCGATCTGCGGCCAACCTTAACCGCTAGGCGGTCACCATGAAGCGTGTGTCATTGCCGGCTGAGTGCCCGGATCGCCGCGGCGGCCTGTCGCAACGGCGACAGGAATTCGCGCACGGCGGTCGCCTCGTCGAACTCGCCCGCGGGAAGGCTCACATTGATAGCCGCCGAGATGCCATGGTCGAATCCGCGCACCGGGACGGCGATGCCACAGATCGAATCATCAAGCTGACGGTCGACCCAGGCGTAGCCGTTCGTCCGTACCGCCTCGATGGCCGATCGCAACGCCGCGCGATCGGTCGTCGTCACGGCCGTCCGCTGGACGATCTCGACGCTCTGGAGGTAGTCGGCCAGTGCGTCATCGTCGAGCTCGGCCAGCAGGACCCGGCCCATCGAGACGGCGTACGCCGGCAACCGGCTGCCGATGACCGGGCTCATCGAGAGAATCCGGCGCGTATGCACTCGAGCGACGTACACGATCTCATCGCCGTCGAGCACCGACATGGCGCACGACTGCGACACCTCGGCACAGAGGTCTTCCAGCACCCGCTCGGTATTGCGCCACGCGGGCAGCGAATGCAGATACGACATACCCAATCGCAGAACCCGCGGCGTCAGCGAGTAGGCGCCGCGGATCGACCGAATGTAGCCGAGGCCGCTGAGCGTCATCACGAAGCGACGTACCGCACTCCGCGGCAACCCCGTGGCCTCGGTCAGCTCCGCGATGCTCATCGGGCCGGAACGCCGGCCCATCGCCTCGATGACGCGCAGCCCACGCGCGAAGCTGCGCACGTAGTCCTCGCTGTCACCACTTGCCATCGATACCGCAATCCACGTCGGCGACCTCGCACTCTTCGGACCAACGAGCCCGATCGTAGCCGAGCATCGCAGCCGCACCCGCCTGCTCGCGCCGCCGGCCGGCCACATCCGCCAACCGCACCATCGACACCACAGGAGCAAGCACATGGTCGAAGCCGCTGAACAATCCTTCAAGACCGATCACGGATTCACGACCGACTTCTGGGCGACGAATGCCGCTCGCAAGTCGTGGGATGACATCGTGCCGGGCGAGCCGCGCGCGACCATCCCCTACACCCTGACGCTGGAGGCCATCCAGCGATACTGCCGATCCGTCGGCGACCTGCATCCGCTGTACTTCGACGAGCAGTACGCCGCCGCATCGAAGTACGGGGGGCTCATCGCTCCGCCGTCGATCCACATCCTGCTGATGTTCGCATGCACGCCGGCCGACGACTGGATGCGCAGCCCAGGAACGATCAACGCCGGGCAGAGCTGGACCTACAACGTCCCCGCTCGCCCGGGCGACGAGATCCGGCTCGAGGCCCGCGCGCTCGACAAGTTCATTCGCAAGGGGCGCCTGTTCGTCGTACACGACAACGTCTTCTTCAACCAGAACAGCGAAGTCATCTGCGCCGGCCGCGGCCAGACGATCCGGCCGAGCTAGCCATCCGAGACAGCAAGGACATTCGATGAATCCCACACTCCCGGCCATCGGCGACGTCATCGACGGCGCACCGTTCGAGGTCTCCCGCGAGTCGATCCGCGACTTCTGCGACGGCTCGCTCGACTACAACCCCCTGCATTGGGACGACGAGTACATGAAAGGGGCGTTCGGCAAGACCCAGTTCAACGGCATCATCATGCACGGAATGAACAACTTCGGGATCATTTCTCGGATGTTGACCGACTGGGCCTACGAACGCGGCGCGACCAGCCGCCGCATCGAGACGCGGTGGAAGGCGCCGGTCTACCCCGGCGACACGATCGTCCCGCGCGGCACCGTACGCGATCTGACCCCCACCCGAGACGGGGTCTGGGTATCCATCGACGTCCAGGTGACGAACCAGAACGGCGAAGCGGTCGCGGTCGGTGAGGCACTCGTCGAGTGCCTACCCGAGAGCACTCCAGGCTGATGGACATCGTCATCGCGGGCGCCGGAATCGGCGGCCTCACGGCTGCACTGAGCATCGATCGCCAGCTACCGAAGGCACGACTAGCGGTCCTCGAATCGACGCGGGAGCTGCGCGAGGTCGGTGTTGGGCTGAACCTCCCACCGCACGCTACCCGCGAGCTAGCCGAGCTCGGGCTCCTCGGAGCCATCGCCGAGGTAGCGGTACCGAACGAAGAGCTCGGATACTTCGACGACCACGGTGCGTTGATCTGGAGCGAACCGCGCGGGCTCGTCGCCGGCTATCACTGGCCGCAGTACTCCATCCACCGCGCGCGGCTGCAATCGATCCTCGTCGAAGCGGTCCGCGAGCGATGTGGTGCCGACGTGATCGCACTCGATCGCGCGGTCGACGACATCTCCGACCTCGGTGACGACCGGACCCGGCTGCGCTGCGGTTGGCGTAGCTCGACCGGTGAGCGCGGCACCATCGACGCCGACCTGCTGATCGGGGCAGACGGCATCCGCTCGCGCGTCCGGGACGCGGTTGTCGGGCCGGTCCCGATTCGCAGTAGCGGACGGATCATCTACCGCGGCACCACCGACCTCACCCCGTTCCGCGGCGGCCGATCGATGGCCATCATCGGCGGGGACCAGACGCGCATCGTCGTCTACCCGATCGGCGAGCTGACCAATTGGCTGCTCAGCGTGCCGATGGATCGGGGCGAGGACCAGCCGGGCGACTGGCAGGTCCAGGCGGACCCGGCGTCGCTCGAACCGGTGGTACGACACTGGAACTTCGACTGGCTCGACGTGCCGGATCTCGTGGCGCGTGCCCGGGCGGTCTACCGCTACGTCAACAGCGACATCGATCCGCTGCCCCGCTGGCACCGCGGCCGCGCGGTCCTGCTCGGCGACGCGGCTCATGCGATGTATCCGTTCGGATCGAACGGCGCGTCGCAGGCGATCCTGGACGCACGCGAGCTCGCCCACCAGCTCGCTTCGGTGCGCGATTCCCGAGCGGCGGCGGCTCGGTACGACGAGCTGCGTCGCGACCGAGTCGCCCGCGTGCAGCTCGCGAATCGCGATCAGACCGGCGACATCATGACCCGCGTGACCAAGCTGATCGACGCGGGCCGGCGCGACGAAGCCAAGCGAATACTCCAAGTCCAAGAGGAGTCCTACAAGAAGGTCGCCGGGTTCGATCTCCATCAGGTCAACGACGGCGACGTCGCCCCCGGGCCAGAACGGACGACGAGCCGACAATCGCAGCAAGGGAGCTCGGCATGACCGGCGCACTGTCCCACCTTCGCGTCCTGGACCTGTCCCGGGTACTCGCCGGCCCGTGGGCCACGCAGAACCTGGCCGATCTCGGCGCAGACGTGATCAAGGTCGAACGGCCGGGCACCGGTGACGACACTCGATCGTGGGGGCCGCCCTGGGTCGAGCCCGGGGACGGCAGCGCCGTACGAGACTCGACGTACTACGCCGCCGCGAACCGGGGAAAGCGGTCCGTCACCGTGGACTTCGGCACCGAGGACGGCCAGAAGATCATCAGGGAGCTCGCCCGGTCCAGCGACATACTGGTCGAGAACTACAAGGTCGGCGACCTGGCGCGACGCGGGCTGGACTACGCGACGCTGTCGAAAGAGAATCCGCGGCTCGTGTATTGCTCGATCACCGGCTACGGCCAGACCGGGCCGAAAGCCGATCGCCCGGGCTACGACATCGTCTTCCAGGCCATCGGCGGGATGATGAGCATCACCGGCGAGCGCGACGACCTTCCCGGAGGCGGCCCGCAGAAAGTGGGCGTGGCGATCGCGGACGTCATCACCGGGATGTACGCCACCATCGCGATCCTCGCCGCGGTGAACCACCGGGAGGTCAGCGGCACCGGTCAGTACATAGACATCTCGCTGATCGACTCGATCATCGCTCTGGGCGGCAATCAGGTGACCGGATACTTCGCGACCGGGCAGGCACCAGGTCGGTACGGCAACGCCCACGCGAGCCTGGTGCCGTATCAGTCGTTCGGAACGGCTGACGGTGAGTTCGTGGTCGCCGCCGGAAACGATGGGCAGTTCGTTCGGCTGTGCGACGCGATCGGGCACCCTGAATTCGGCGCCGACCCGCGCTGGTCCACCGCCAGCGGCCGCATCACGAACCGAGACTCGTTGGTCCCCGAGCTCGCCCGCGTGTTTCGGCAGCAGCCGACCGCCGTCTGGATCGGTCTCCTGGAACGCGCCGGTCTGCCGTGCGGCGAGGTCAAGGACTACGCGCAGGTGTTCACGGATCCGCACGTCGTCGATCGACAGGTGCGCGTGGACATTCCTCGCGCCGACGGCGGCACGGCGGCAACGATCGCGAGCCCGCTTCGGCTGCAGGGCACCCCGGTGGACTACCCGCAGGCGCCGCCGGTGCTGGGCGAGCACACCGACGCCGTGCTCTCGGAGTTCTTGGACGCGGAGCAGCTGGCTGAGCTGCGCGGACGCGGCGTGATCTGAGACCTCCAGTACAAGACGGGGGTGCCGGAGTCCGTTCGCTACCGGGCGCCGTCGGCGCGCAGCAGCGGCAGGACCTCCGCGGCGAACGTCTCGACGATGTCGGTCCGTAGCCGGTCGTCACCGACCGGCGCGAAGATGACGGTCTGCGCCCCGGCCTCGGCGTACGCCCCGATCCGGTCGACGACCTGCTGCGGGGAGCCGTGCAGCAGGTAGCGGTCGGCGAGCGGGGTGAAGTCCTGGTTGTAGACCTTGCTGACGTAGTCGATGGCCCACTGCCGGGACCGGGAGCCGTCGGGATCCACCGCGCCCCACAGGTAGACGGCGCCGCGGATCTCCGAGGGCTCGCGGCCGATGCGCTCGGCTTCCTCGCGCACCTTGATCAGCGAGGATCCGAGCTGCTCCGGCGCGTACATGTACGGCAGCCAGTGCGCGGCGTACCGCGCCGCGCGCCGGATCGCGGCGTCCTTGCGGCCGCCGAGCCAGATCGGCGGGCCGCCGGGCTGCACCGGTCCAGGCTGCAGCGCGAGCCCAGGCACCGTCACGAACTCGCCGTGGAAGTCGACCGGCTCACCGGTCCACAGCCGGGTGAGCAGGTCGAGGGTCTCGTCGGTACGCCGGCCGCGGGTGCGCACCTCGCTGCCCGCGGCGACCCACTCGGGCGGGTACTCGCCGCCTACCCCGACACCGAAGTCGAGGCGCCCGCCGGAGACCTGGTCGAGCGTCGTGACGAGCTTGGCCAGCATCGCGGGCTGGTACTGCGCCGCGAGGGTGAGCGCGCTCATCAGCCGGATCCGGGTCGTCGCGCCGGCCGCCGCCGCGAGGGAGATGAGCCCGTTGGAGACGGGCCCGTGGAAGAACAGGTGCTCACCGGCGGCGATGAGGTCGAACCCCTGCTCCTCCGCGGTGCGCGCCTGCGCGGCCGTCTGCTGCTGATCTCGACCGAGAGTCACTCCGACGCGCATGGCATTCTCCTTCGTGGCGGGCCGCTAGACGACGCTGATCTCTCCCGGATGATCGGGTTCCCCGGGCTTGTGCCAGGTGGCGACGGTCCCGTGCTCGTGCAGCGCCTGGATCTCCGCCTCCGAGAAGCCGAGGTCGGCGAGGATCTCCGGGGTGTGCTCGCCGTTGAGCGGCGGCGCGGCGGACTCGTCGATGGGCACGCCGTACAGCATCGGGTTGCGCACCTGCGCCAGCGGACCGGTCACCGGGTGCACCACCTGCTGCAGCATCTTGCGGTGCTGCACCTGCTCGTCGGCGAACACGTCGTCGAGGTTGTTGATCGGCCCCCAAGGGACGCCCGCGGCCTCGAGCGCCGAGCCCCAGTCCTCGCGGGTGCGGGTGGCGATCAGGCCGGCGACGATCTCGCGCAGCGTGTCGCGGTTCGCGACCCGGCCGGCGTTGGTCCGGTAGCGCTCGTCCTCGCTCACGTCCGGGCGCCCGGCCACCTGGCAGAACTTGGCGAACTGCGAGTCGTTCCCGACGGCGAGGATCATGAAGCCGTCGGACGTCGCGAACACCTCGTAGGGCGCGATCGTCGGGTGCGCGTTGCCGAACCGCTTGGGCGGGACGCCGGTCATCAGGTAGGTCTGCGCCATGTTCGCGTTCATGGCGACCGAGGCGTCCAGCAGCGCCATGTCGATGTACTGCCCCTCGCCGGTGTGGCCGCGCTGGATGACGGCGGCGAGGATGGCCGAGGTGGCGTACAGCCCGGACGAGAGGTCCATCAGCGAGATGCCGGCGCGCAGCGGCTCGGCGCCGGGCCGCCCGTCGGGCTGGCCGGTGTAGCTCATCAGGCCGCCGGTGCCCTGGAAGACGAAGTCGTAGCCGGGCTTGTGCGCCATCGGACCGCTCTGGCCGTAGCCGGTGATCGAGCAGTAGATCAGCCGCGGGTTGACCTTCTTGAGGTCCTCGTAGCCCAGGCCGTAGCGGGCGAGGGTGCCGGTCTTGTAGTTCTCCACGAGCACGTCGCTCTGCTCGGCGAGCCGGGTGAGCACCGCCCGCCCCTCGTCGGTCGCGAACGACACCGCGAGCGAGCGCTTGCCGCGGTTGGCGGCGGCGAAGTACGAGGAGAACCCGTGCTCCGCGCCGGTGCCCTGCGGGTACGGCGGACCCCACGAGCGGGTGTCGTCGCCGCCGACGGGATGCTCGACCTTGATGACGTCCGCACCGAGGTCGGCCAGGTTCTGCGTGCACCACGGCCCGGCCAGGATCCGGGTCATGTCCATGACCTTCAGGCCGTTGAGCGCTGTCTCGAGCATGTCCACCGTCTTTCTGTCGTCTGGCGACCACGCTAGCCACCACGCGGCGACGGCCTGCACACACCTCGGCGTACCGACGGGTAACTGGCCGCGCGCGGTGTTCTGCGGGGCAGTACGACACGATATCGGGCCTTGGGTTCTAGGGGTCGTTGCAACGCCTTTGATCAGGAGGACGTTGCAGGTGGGTACGTATCAGCGATTTGGTCGC
>NZ_WBKP01000079.1 GCF_009602465.1 Cumulibacter manganitolerans
TGACGCCTGCTGCGCCGCGGCTTGGGCTGCCGCCTGCGCGGCGGCCGCGGCCGCCGCAGCCTCGGCGGCCGCCTTCGCGGCCGCGGCCTTGGCGGCGGCCTCCTCCTCGGCCTGCTTCTGGGCCAGCCACTGCTGGTAGGTCTGCTTCTGGCCCTCGAGCTGGAACAGCAGGTCCTGGGCGGCGGCCAGCTGGCTGTCGAGCGCGGCCTTCTGCTGCTGCAGGTTCGCCATCTGCGCGTTGGCGGCGTCCACCTTCGCGTTCATCGTGTCGAGCGCGGCCTTCGCCTTGGCCTCGGCGGCGGTCGTGTCGTTGACGGCCTGCTTCGCGGCCGAGTCGGCGTTCGCCTGCTGGACCCGGGCCAGGCGCAGCTCCTCCACCTTCGCGTACTGCGCGTCGGAGACGATCGCGAGCATGTTCGAGCGGTCGATGAAGTCCTGCGGGCCGTTGGCGCTGAGCAGCACCGAGTCCTTGAGCGAGTAGTTGCCCTGGACGAACACATCGTGGGCGAGCTGCTTGACGCCGTCCTCGGCGGCCTGCACGTTGTCGCCGGCGGTCTTGAGGTCGGCGGCGGTCTGGGCCTGGTTCGACTTCGCCTGCTCGAGCTGGCCCTGGGCCATCTCGTAGTCGTCCGCGGCGGCGAGCGCCTGCGCGTTGAGCGCCTCGATCTGGTTGTTCATGTCGGTCACGGCGGCCGAGGCGCTGGCCACCTGGGCCTCAGCCTGCGACTTCGCGCCCGCGGCGCTGTTGATCTGCTCGTCGCTCGGGTTCGGCGGCGGAGGAGGGAGCGCCCCCGCGGGCGGCGCCGCGAAGAAGGTCGTCATACCGAGCATGCAGGCGGCGACGAGCGTGCCCTTTGCTTTCGGGTTCAGCACGAAGCTGCCTCCAAGACCGCGGTTTACAACGGGAAGACACGTGATGGTGTGCGGTCGTGTCCGACATCACGCGGCAACCCATACTGACACGCCTGCCGCGGGAGCACCACCAGTAACAACGATCCCATGTGTAACCCTTCTCTAGTTACATTCGTGTAGTTCCGGGCGTGTTCTCGGGGACCTCCGCCGCGTCGCGCGGCTTGGCGCGCAGCGCGACGGCGATACCGGCCGCGATCAGCATGGCGATGCCGACGACCCACAACCCGGTGCGCTGGCTGCCGGTCAGATCGGCGAGCCAGCCGGTGATGTACGGCGCGGCGAAGCCCGCGGTGTTGCCGATCGAGTTGATCAGCGCGATGCCCGACGCGGCGGCCGCCCCGGCGAGGAAGGCCGTCGGCAGCGACCAGAACGTCGGGAGCGCGCACAGCACGCCGACCGCGCACACGGTCACCGCGATCATCGCCGTCAGTGGGCTGTTCAGGTACAGGGCGATCGGGATGGCGAGGCCTCCGATGATCGTCGGGGCGGCGACGTGCCACGTGCGCTCGCCGGTGCGGTCGGCGTGCCGGCCCCACAGGATCATCGCCACGGTGCCCACGACGAAGGGGATCGCGTTGATCAGGCCGCGCTCGATCAGGGTGTACTTCGTGCCGTACTGCTGCTCGAACCCGGCGATGATCGTCGGCAGGAAGAAGCTCAGCGCGTAGAGGCCGTAGACGATGCCGAAGTACACGAAGGCCAGTGCCCAGACGCGTCCGCGGGTGAGCGACTGGCGGATGCTGACGTGGAAGTCACGGTGCCGGCTGGACTCCTCGGCGCCGATGGCGGCGTCCAGGGCCTCGCGCTCCGCCGGCTCCAGCCAGGTGGCGTCCTTCGGTCGGTCGGTCAGGAAGAACCAGCAGACGACGCCGAGGATGACCGCGGGGATCGCCTCCAGCAGGAACATCGAGCGCCAGCCGGAGAGCCCGAACAGGCCGTGCGTGTACTCGATCAGGGCGGACGACAGCGGCGCGCCGATGGCCGAGGACAGCGGTATCGCGGCCATGAACAGCGCCGTCGCGCGGGCGCGCTGCTTCTCCGGGAACCAGTAGGTGAGGTACAGGATGATCCCGGGGAAGAAGCCGGCCTCGGCGACGCCGAGCAGGAAGCGCAGCACGTACAGCCAGCCGGCGTTCGGCACGATCGTCATGCCCGCGGCCACGATCCCCCAGCTCGCCATGATCCGGGCGATCCAGCGCCGGGCGCCGAACCTATGCAGCGCCATGTTGCTGGGCACCTCGAGCAGCAGGTAGCCCACGAAGAAGACGCCGGAGGCGAAGCCGAAGGCGGTGGCGGTGAGCGCCAGCTCCTTGTTCATCCCGTTGGGTCCGGCGAACGCGATGTTCGTCCGGTCGAGGTAGTTCACGAAGTACAGCAGCATCAGGAACGGCAGGAGCCTGCGGCTCGCCTTGCGGACGGCGGTCTTCAACGCTGGGTGCTCGACGGTCTCGGTGGTCATCGCGGCGGGTCCTCTCGAGTTCTCAGATTCCTGCCACCATCCCGCGGGCAACCGGGACAACACAAGGTCAGCCAGCGAAATTACGGGTACCCGCCGAGGGCCCGGACCGTTGTCCTGCCCCGCTTCGGGGCGACGACGCCCCGAGACGTCGCCGGCCGTCCGTCCGGGCGGCGGGATGTCCGTCCGGGGGCGGCGGGATGTCCGTCCGGGGGCGGCGGCATGCTCGCCCGAGGCGCTGGGATCCAGGGTGCCCCCGGCAGGAATCGAACCTGCGACGCCCGCCTTAGGAGTGCGGCGCTCTATCCACTGAGCTACGGGGGCAGGCCCGGCGCGGACGGCGCGGGGCGATTGCCGATGGTAGTCCATCGGGTGCGCGGCTCCGGCGGGAGAGCGCGCCCCCGGGGATGCCGCTGCGGGACCGACCGGGCGGTGAACAGCGGGCGGACGGGCCGTGACACCTCGCGCGCCGGCGGATAAATCTCTGCCGCTGCGGCGACTTGATGCGCATACTGGCAGTGCACCTTGCGCAGTCCGGCTGGCGGGTCCGGCCGTACACCTGAAGGACGCCGCCATGACCGCTGCCGCGCTCGCCGAGCCCTATGAGCCGATCGTGCTGCTCAACGCCAGCTACGAACCGCTGTCGATGAACGTCACGTTGAAGCGGGCGGCCCGCCTGCTGGTCAAGGGCAAGGCGATCGTGCTCGAGGCCGCCCAGGGCAGGTTCCTGCGCACCTGGCCGTGGCCGAAGGTCCTGATCCTCGTGAAGTACGTGCGCATCGCCCACGACGTCCTGCACCGCCAGCCCGCGGTCAGCCGCAAGGGCGTCCTCAAGCGCGACCGGCACCGCTGCGCCTACTGCGGGGCGCACGCCACGACCATCGATCACGT
Organism: Cumulibacter manganitolerans; assembly: GCF_009602465.1. Classification (NCBI taxonomy): domain Bacteria; kingdom Bacillati; phylum Actinomycetota; class Actinomycetes; order Geodermatophilales; family Geodermatophilaceae; genus Cumulibacter; species Cumulibacter manganitolerans. The sequence goes on from NZ_WBKP01000079.1 coordinate 3,260, forward strand.
GCTGCCCAAGAGCCGCGGCGGCGGCATGTCCTGGGTCAACCTCGTCGCCGCGTGCACCCCGTGCAACGGGACCAAGAAGAACCGCACGCCGGACGAGGCCGGCATGCCGCTGCTGTTCAAGCCGTACGTGCCGACCCGTGTCGCGCTGGGGGATGCGGGCATGCGGCACGCCGTACCGGCCTGAGGCGGCCGGCACGGCGTCCGGCTAGCGGGCCGGCGCGCCTGCGAGGGTCGCGGTGATGAGCGCGGCGTGCGCGTAGGCGTGGACGTCGTGCGTCGCGGTGATCGAGATGCCCGAGAACCCCGCATCGGCCAGGTACTGTCGGAAGTCGCTCTCGGTCAGCGCGCCGGCGATGCACCCGGTCCATTCCTGCATGTCCGCGCGGACGTCGTCGGGCATCGTCTCCTCGGCGATCACGTCGCTGAAGGCGATCCGCCCGCCGGGCTTGAGCACCCGCGCCGCCTCGGCCAGCACGACCCGCTTGTCGGCGGCGAGGTTGATGACGCAGTTGGACAGCGCGACGTCCACGCTGTCGTCCGGCAGCGGGATCTCCTCGAGGTAGCCCTTGAGGAACTCCACGTTGTGCACGCCCGCCCGCTCGGCGTTCGCCCGGGCCTGCTCGAGCATCTCGTCGGTCATGTCGAGCCCGTAGACCTTGCCGGTCGGCCCGACGCGCCGCGCGCTGATGAGGACGTCGCCGCCGGTGCCCGAGCCGAGGTCGAGGACCGTCTCGCCGCCGGCCAGGTCGGCGACCTGGGTCGGCACACCACAGCCCAGCGAGCCCTGCAGAGCGTCGTCGGGGGCGACCTCGTCGTACAGCGTCACGCCGAACACGCCGTCGCGGTACAGCTCGGCGCTCGGGCCGCCGCAGCAGCCGCCGCCGGCGGAGCGCGCGGCCTCGGCGTACCGGGCGCGGACCCGCTCGCGGATGTCGTCGGCCGGGCCGATCTCGCCGATCAGCTGCTCGACGCGCGCCTTGATCTCGTCGCGGATCGGACGGACCGCCTCGATGCCCTGGCCGGCCGGATCGTCGAGCTCCCAGTCGAGGTACCGCTTGCCCGGGAAGATCGGGCACGCGTCCCCGCAGCCCATGGTGATCACGACGTCGGCGGCCTCGACGCTCGCGGTGGTGAGCTTCTTGGGCACCTCCTGCGCGAGGTCGATCCCGACCTCGGCCATCGCCGCGCGCACCGCGGGATTGATCTGCTCGGCGGGCATCGACCCGGCGGAGCGCACGGACACCCGGTCGCCGGCCAGGTGCTGCAGCCAGCCGGCCGCCATCTGCGACCGTCCGGCGTTGTGCACGCACACGAACAGGACTTCGGGCTTGTGGTCGGTCATGGGGTGCTCCTATCGGAGGAGGGGGTCGCCGGCACGGTGGGGTCGGCGTCGGGGAAGAGCCGGCGGCGCAGCCACAGGCTGACGTAGACGAGGCCGACGAGCGCCGGCACCTCGATCAGCGGGCCGACCACGCCGGCCAGCGCCTGACCGCTCGCGGCGCCGAAGGTCGCGATGGCCACCGCGATCGCGAGCTCGAAGTTGTTGCCGGCCGCGGTGAACGCGACGGTCGCCGCCTTCTCGTAGCGCAGCCCGACGGCGCGTGCCGCCACGAGGGAACCGACCCACATGATCGCGAAGTAGGCCAGCAGCGGCAGCGCGATCCGGGCGACGTCCGCGGGGCGGTCGGTGATCTGGCGGCCCTGCAGCGCGAACAGGATGACGATGGTGAACAGCAGCCCGTAGAGCGCGAACGGTGAGATCCGGGGCAGGAACGACTGCTCGTACCACGGGCGTCCTCGCCGGGCCTCCAGCAGCCGCCGCGACAGGTAGCCGGCCAGCAGCGGGATGCCGAGGAAGATCAGCACCGACTTGGCGATCTGCCACATGGAGATGTCCAGCCCGTCCTGCGGCAGGCCGAGCCAGCCCGGCAGCACGCTCAGGTAGAACCAGCCGAGCACCGCGAACATCACGACCTGGAAGATCGAGTTCAGCGCCACCAGGAACGCGGCCGCCTCCCGGTCGCCGCACGCGAGGTCGTTCCAGACGATCACCATGGCGATGCAGCGCGCCAGGCCGACGATGATCAGCCCGGTGCGGTACTCCGGCAGGTACGGCAGCAGCAGCCAGGCGAGGGTGAACATCACCGCCGGGCCGAGCACCCAGTTCAGCGCCAGGCTGAGCGTCATCAGCCGCCGATCGGTGGCGATCGCGGACATCCGGTCGTAGCGCACCTTCGCTAGCGGCGGGTACATCATGACCAGCAGGCCGAGGGCGATCGGCAACGAGACCCCGTCGACCTCGATCGCCGAGATGGCGCTCGCGAAGCCGGGGATCCAGCGGCCGGCGAGCAGGCCGGCCAGCATGGCCGCGCCGATCCACAGCGGCAGGTAGCGGTCGAGGAAGGACAGCCGTGCGCCGACGTGGGCGGGCTCGGTGCGGGTGGCGGCGCCGGTGCTCATCGGGCGACCGCCGGTTCCGGGGCGAGCAGCTGCGACAGCACGCCCACGCGCTCCGGCACGACCCGGTAGTAGACCCAGGTCCCGCGGCGTTCGCTGGTCACCAGGCCCGCGGTGCGCAGCGTCTTGAGGTGGTGCGAGATCGTGGGCGCCGAGACCTCGAACGAGCAGGTGAGGTCGCATACGCACACCTCGTCGTCGGCGCTCGCGATGAGGCTGAACAGCTGCAGCCGCACCGGGTCGCCGAGCGCCTTGAACGCGCGCGCGAGGTCACCGGCTTCGGACGCCGGGAGGGCGCGCCGGGTGAGCGGCTCGCAGCACGGGACGGCGCTGCCGGGCGAAGGCTGATTCGACATGGCTCTAATTTAACCGCCGTCGAATCAACCTCGCAACCCAGCGGGCCGCAGGGGCCGGGAAGGCTAGCCGAGCTTCTTCTTCTCGACGTACTTCTTGGCCTCGGCGGCGACGTCGGTCTTGTCGACGGTCACCGACTTCATCATCTGCTTGAGGTCGTCGGTGGTGAGCGCGGCGGAGACCTTGTCGAGCGCCTTCTTCTGCTTGTCGTCCAGCTTGTCCGAGCGCACCAGCGGCACGACGTTCTGCGCGATGAACAGGTTCTTCGGGTCCTTCAGCACGACCCAGTCGTTCGTGACGATCTCGCTCTGCGTCGTGAAGACCACCGCCACCTGGATCTCGTTGGAGTTGAGCTTCTGCTCGGTCAGCGGCCCGGTGGGGATCGACTCGAACTTCGCGAACGTGACGCCGTAGGTCTTCTGGAGCCCGGGGACGCCGTTCGTGCGCGTCTCGAACTCGGCCTGGCCGCCGAGCACGAAGTTCTTGCCCTTCAGGTCCTCGAGCGACTTCACGCCGCTGGCCGCGGTGGCCTTGGTGACGGCGAGCCCGTCCTTGTCCTCGGCCTCGGACTTGTCGAGGATCTCCAGCCCCTTCGGCAGGACGCCGGGGATCGCGTCATAGACCTGCTTGGACTCCGAGAGCGCGGAGTCCTTCTTGTAGAAGGTCAGCAGCGCGCCGGTGTACTCGGGGACCACCGCGACCGAGCCCTCCTCGACGGCCTTCATGTAGACCTCGCGGGAGCCGATGTCGAACTGCCGCGTCACCTTCGCCCCGGCGCCCTCCAGGGCCTCGGAGTAGATCTCGGCGATGAGCTTGCTCTCCGGGAAGTCCGCGGAGCCCACGACGACGTCACCGGAGCTCTTCGCGTCGTTCTTGCCGGACACGTCGTCGCTGCTGGCGCACGCGCTGACGGTCATGGTCGCCGCGAGCGCGAGGGCGGCGAGGGCCTTGGTGCGAATCGTTTTCATGCTGACGTTCCTGCTTTCGCTGAGGAGGTGCGGCTTCGGGCTCGAAGTGGCGGGGACAGCGTGACGCGGGCGAGGCCCGCGAGGGCCAGGTCGACGGCGAGCGCGAGCAGCGCGACCAGCAACGCCCCCGCGGCCATCTTGCCGTAGTCCTGCTGCGGCGGGCCATCGAGAATGTACCGGCCGAGGCCGCCCATGCCCACGAACGCGGCCACGGTGGCGGTGGAGACCAGCTGCAGGGCGGCGCTGCGGACCCCGCTGAAGACGGTCGGCATCGCGTTGGGGATCTCCACGCCGGTGAGGATCTCCCGCTCCGTCATGCCCATGCCGCGCGCGGCGTCCACGACGTCGGGGTCGACCTGGCGGACGCCGGTGTAGGTGGCAGTGAGCAGCGGGGGGACCGCGAGCAGCGCGAGGCAGATCGCCACCGGCAGGACCCCGCCGCCCGTCGCGAGCACGACGAGGGTGAGCAGGCCGATCGTCGGCAGCGCCCGCCCGACGTTGCCGATGTTGACCGCCAGCAGCGCGCCGCGGCCGGTGTGCCCGATGTACAGGCCGACCGGCACCGCGATGACCGCCGCGATGGCGAACGACAGCAGGCAGTAGCCCAGGTGGGCGCCGACCGACGCCGGGATGCCGCGGTCGCCGTGCCAGTTGGCCGAGCTGCCGAAGAACGCTGCGGTCTGCTCGAGGATGCTCATGCGCGTACCACCGCCCCGGTGGGCCGCGTCGTCCGTCGCGCGCGGTCCCACGGGGTGAGCAGCCGCTGCAGCAGCACCAGCAGGAGGTCGGCCAGCAGCGCGACCGCGAGTGACAGCAGGATCGACACGACGATCGGTGCCGCGAACCCGCGGCGGAAGCCGTCGGTCATCAGCGCGCCGAGGCCGCCGACCCCGATCAGCGCTCCCACGTTGACGAGGCTGACGTTGGAGACGGTGGCGACCCGCAGGCCGCCGAAGATCTCCGGCAGCGCGATCGGCAGGTCGACCGCGACGAGCCGGCGCAGCGAGGAGTAGCCCATCGCGTCGGCCGCCTGGGCGGTCGCGAGCGGCACCGAGGCCAGGCCGTCGGCGACGGTGCGCACCATCAGCGCGGCGGTGTAGAGGCTCAGCGCGATGACCACGTTGAGCGGCGAGATGATGGACGTGCCGATCAGCGTCGGCAGCGCGACGAAGACGGCCAGCGAGGGGATCGTGTAGAAGACGCTGGCCGCGCCGATCAGCACGGGGTAGCTCCACCCGAAGCGATGCGCCAGGTAGCCGAGCGGGAGGGCGACGGCGAAGCCGATCACGACCGGGAGCAGCGACAGCCAGAGGTGCTGCCCGAGCGCGGTCAGGATGATCGCGGAGTTGTTGGGCACGTAGGTGCCCAGGTCGCTCCACAGCTCACCCATCGGAACGCTCCTCCACCAGGGCGGCGCGGGTCAGCGTGCCGGCGTACGCGCCGGACTCGTCGACGCACACGGCGTGCCCGTTCGGCGAGAGCAGCGCCAGGTCCAGCGCGCGCCGCGTCGAGTCGCCGGGGCGCACGACGCCGTCGAGGCGGCGGGTGCTGCCGTCGGGTGCCCGCCACGCCGACGGCCGTCCTTCGTCGGACACCACCTCCCAGCCGGCGGGCGGCGACGACGGCAGTCCGTGCGGGTGCGCGAACGACAGGGCGCGGATGCCGCGGTCGCGGCCGATGAACCCGCGCACGAAGTCGTCCGCCGGAGAGCTGAGCAGGTCGCTGGGCGTGGCGAGCTGGGCGAGCCGGCCGCCGACCGCCATCACGGCGATGCGGTCGCCGAGCAGGATCGCCTCGTCGATGTCGTGCGTGACGAACACGATCGTCTTGCCGACCTCGGACTGCAGGTCCAGCAGCTCCTGCTGCAGGCTGTCGCGCACGACCGGGTCGACCGCGCTGAACGGCTCGTCCATCAGCAGGATCGGCGGGTCGGCGGCGAGGGCGCGGGCCACGCCGACGCGCTGCTGCTGGCCCCCGGACAGCTGCGCGGGGTAGCGGGTGGCCAGCGAGCGGTCGAGGCCGACCCGGTCCATCAGCGCCAGCGCCTCCTCCCGGGCCCGGCGACGCGACATCCCGGTGAGGCGGGGGACGGTGGCGATGTTGTCGGCGATGGTGCGGTGCGGGAACAGCCCGGCGTGCTGGATCACGTAGCCGATGCCGCGGCGCAGCGTGGCGGGGGTGCTGTCGGCGATGTCCGCGCCGTCGATCGCGATGGTTCCGGACGTCGGCTCGACCATCCGGTTGATCATCCGCAGCGTCGTCGTCTTGCCGCACCCGGACGGACCCACCAGGACGGTGATCTTGCCGGCCGGGATCTGCATGCTGAGGTCGTCGACCGCCGGCTGCCCGTCGGCGTACCGCTTGCTGACGCTGGTGAACTCGATCAACCGCGAGACCCTTCGTGGCGGTGGGGCGCGTCGCGCCACCGATGACCCACACCGTATGGCATGACCCACGGCGCTGTCGCGAGCTTCTTGGGCGGGAGGACAATCGAGGGGTGAGCACCCCCAGCGAGCCCGTCGAGCGCGACCCGGGCGCCGAGCAGCCGGCGTCCGGCGATCCGGCACCCCGCGAGCCGGGACGGCGCACCGTGGTACGTCGGCCGAGCCGCGAGCTCACCGCGGAGGAGCGCCGGTTCCTCGACCGGTTCGGGCAGGACCGCCCGCCGCACCACGACTCGTCGTGGGGATGAGCCGGCCGCCGCGGATCAGGCGCGCGGGGCCGCCAGCAGGTCGCGGATCTCGGTGAGCAGCTGCTCCTGGGTCGGGGCGTCCTCCTCCAGGACGCCGGCCTTGCGCCGCTCGGTGATCTTGCGCATCGGCAGCACGACCACGAAGTAGATCACTGCGGCGGTGATCACGAAGGAGATCAGCTGCGAGATGAAGGCGCCGTAGGTGAATTCCTGGCCCGCCACGGTGAACTTGCCGCCGACCTTGCCGCCCCCGATGAGGTTGATCAGCGGGGTCAGGAACGAGGCGGTGAAGACCTCGACGAGCTTGTTGAACGCGCCGCCGATGACCACCGCGACCGCGAGGTCGATGATGTTTCCGCGGAACAGGAAGTCCTTGAAGCCCTTCATGGGATCTCTCCTTCTGCCGGCGCGGGCCGACCTCTGATCAGGGATGCTGAGCGGACACCGTAGCAACGATCACCTCGGCGGCGATCAGGCTGCCGATCAACTGTGTATCACCGGGAGGGACGCCGACCACTACCCAAGCCGGCCGCGCTGCGAAATCGTGACCTTCGGCCGACGGCTGCCGGATGTCGAGCAGCGCCAGGCCGGCGGCGGTCAACGCCGGCGGCTGGTCGCCGGTGGCCGCGTAGAGGTCCACGCGCTGGCCGGGGCGCAGCACGCTCGCGTAGGCCGGGTCGACGGCCAGCACGAGCGGGATCGTGGCGACCTCGGCCACTGCCGGAGCCCTGCCGGCCGGGTCGGCGGACGGCGCGGGCGGCTCGCGAAGGGCGAGCAGGACGGCGGTCGCGGCCAGCGCCACGGCCAGGAACCGCCGGACGGTGCGGGACCGAGGTGCTCCCCGGCGGCGGCCGACGCCGGAGCGGCGGGGCGTGCGGTCAGGCGCGGGCATCGGCATCCTCCGGGTGCTGGCGGGATGCTCAGCGTCCCGCCGGCGACGCGGCGGCGCGAGAGGAGATCAGCGGCCTGTGGACACCGGCTGCCGGGTGTGGATCAGTCGCCCGCGGACGGCGTGGAGCTCGCGGCCGAGGTGCTGGCCGCCGGTGTCTTCCCGGAGTCCGAGCCGCTCGAGCCCGACGTCGACGAGCCGGACGAGGACTCGCTGGGGATGCTCGACGACGAGCCGCTGCGGGAATCGTTGCGGTAGAACCCCGAGCCCTTGAACACGACGCCGACCGAGTTGAACACCTTGCGCAGCTCGCCGTGGCACTCGGGGCATTCGGTGAGGGACGAGTCGGAGAACGACTGAACGATCTCGAAGTGGTGGCCGCACGTCTTACAGGCGTACTGATAGGTGGGCAACGGGATCCTCCAAAAAGACTCTGCTCGATTCTACTCGCCGAGCCGCTGCAGCCGCGTCGGAGTGCACAGCCAGCCGATCCGGACGTCGTGCGGGCCCGCGGGCAGCGCGAGCGCGACCTCGTCGTCGTGCACGACGCCGACCAGCCGCTCGGCCGGCCAGCCCGCGAGCGCGCGGTCGTAGTAGCCGGCGCCGTGGCCGAGGCGCGAGCCATCCAGCCCCATCGCCACGGCGGGCACCAGCACCACCTCGGCGTCCGCGAGGTCGCCCCGGGCGCTGTCGTCCGCGGGCTGGCGCAGCCCGAGCGGCCCGGCGACCAGCGTGTCCGAGCCGCCGTACACCGCCCACTCCAGCAGCGTCCCGCGCTGCACGGTCAGCGGCAGCAGCACGCGCGCCGCGCGGGCCAGCGCGTCGAGCACCGCGATCCCGCCCGGCTCG
>NZ_WBKP01000080.1 GCF_009602465.1 Cumulibacter manganitolerans
GGCGTCGACGTCGGCGTCGTGGTCTGCGTCGGCGAGGATGTCGGCCGCGGCGATGTGCCGCTCCCGCGCGACGTCGAGCGCGCGCTGCACGTGCGGGCCGCCGCGGTCGGCGACCACGTCGATGTCGCGGGCCAGCGCGTCGAGCGCGTCGGTCACCTGCCGGCGGCGTCCGGCCAGGCGGGTCGCCTTCTGCTGCCGGCGGCTGCGCAGCCACAGGTAGCCGCCGCCCCCGCCGAGCAGGAGCGCGCCGAGGATCCACGGGAGGGCGCTGCCGATGCCGGACCCGCTGCCGGCCTCCGCGCAGCCGGCGTCGCCGGGCTTGGGCGCGTCGGCCACCTTGTCGACGTAGGTGGTCAGGAACGGGGTCAGGTCGCCCGCGGCGCGGGTCTTGCTCTCGGCCTTGGCGGCGTCGTCCAGCAGCGGCTGCGCCTTGTCGGAGCAGATCACGTTGGTGAACGCCGACTGCTCGGTCCCGGAGACGACCACGAAGGTCCCCTGCAGCGTCAGGCCGCTCTGCAGCTGGGTCAGCACGTCCGGCGGCGGCGTGTTGGGCGGGACCACGGCGACGTACACCGGGTCGCTGCCGATGGCCCCGGTGACCGCCGACGCGTCGATCTGCTGCCCCGCGCCGGGCGCGACGTACACGTGCGTGCCGGCCTCGAACGCGGCGCTCGCCGCGTCGGCCTCCGTCGCCGGATCCGCGTACGCCGGCGAGCCGATCAGCAGGAGCGCGAGCGGGACGGCGAGGACGGCGAACGCGCGCACCCGAACGGCACGCAGGCAGGCGACGAGAAGACTCACCCGTCCACGTTATCGCTCCGCGACCTACCCGGCTCGGAGGTGGCGCCGGGAGGGTCAGCGTCGGGTGTGCTCGGTGATCGGTCCGCCGGGCCCCTCGCGGCGCCGTCCCCGGCCGTTGAGGCCGCCGAGGCGCTCCCGCAGCCGCGGCCCCGAGCCGTGCGGGTGCTCGACGAGACCGCCGAGCGGGGTCGGCCCCGGCACCGCGAACTGGTCGGTGGGCGAGCCGTCCTCGCGGTACGCCGGCGCGGCCGCGTACGCCGGCTCGTCGGACGGCGTCCGGTACCCGTCGTCGGCGTGCGGGCGCAGGTCGAGTCCGCCGAGCTGCGCGCCGAGGTACGGGTCCGTCCGGTCGAGGTCGTACTCCGGTGCGGCGGCCCCGTCGGCCTCGTACGCGGCTCCGGGGTGCTCGTCGGCGCCGTGCTCGGGGGCGACGAGGGGCGGGTCGGTGACGAGGTCGGGATCGATGCTCGGTCGCGCGCGCCCGAAGAGCAGGTCGGAGACCTTCAGGTAGAGCCGGTTGGCGTGCGGCAGGAACTCCACCCGCGACATCGCCTGGTCCTGGCCCGCCGACTCGACGACGAACGTGCCGTAGCCCAGCAGCTGGCCGAACAGCGTCTTCTCGAAGGTGAGGTCGGTGACCTTGCGGATCGGCATGACCGCGACCTGCCGGGTGACCACGCCGGAGACGAGCATCATCCGCTGGTCGGTGATGACGAAGCGCTCCATGCGCCACTCGAGGACCAGGTAGCAGAACCGGACCAAGGCGGCGACCGCGATCAGCAAGGTCGCCGTCTCGACGACCTGCACGTAGCTGATGAGCAGCTGGATCATGAAGGCGCCGGCGACGAACCCGAGGGTCTCCAACAGGGCCGGCGCGAGCACGAGCACGTGCCGGCGGACGCCGACGACCACCCGCTCCTCGGGCAGCAGGTACGGCGACGGGTCGCCGAGGCCGCGCACCACGGTCTGCTGCGGTCGATCCCTCACGGCGGCCATCCCGGGGCGCGTCGCGCTAGGCGAAGATCGACCGCACGAACGAGGAGAAGTTCGTCGCGGCGTCGCCGAGGGCCGAGAAGGTGGACTTCACGACGTTCGAGGAGTCCTCGGGAAAGCTCAGCACGTAGAAGACGACGAACGCGATCAGCAGCAGACCTGCGATCTTCTTGAGCTTCATGGCGGGCGGCTCCGACTTCTCAGGCTCCGGGGAAGGTCGACCCGCGCACCACCCGGCACACGCGTCACAGCTGCCACGGTACCGCGCGGGCCGCCGATTCCCCGGCAAGCGGGCGGCCACGGCCCCGCCCGAAGCGCTGCGGAGCCTCGCCGCCGGCATGGCCGACGGTGTTCTGTGGCACACCCGCCTATACCCGCGGGGGTATGTGGCATACTCAGTGGGGTATTGATCCGCCCCATGAAAGGTACTTCGTGAGCTCCACCTCGACCATCACCGCCCTCTCCCCCGAGACCCTGACCTCCTGGATCGCCCAGCACCAGGACCTCGTGGTCATCGACGTGCGGTCTGCCGCCGAGTTCGAATCACTCCATATCCGCGGCTCCTACAACGTGCCCCTTCCGCTGCTCTCCGAGCACACCGACGAGCTGGCCGCGCGCCTGGGCTCGCGCGTCGTGCTGGTCTGCCAGTCCGGCGTCCGCGCCGAGCAGGCGCGCCAGCGCATGAACTCGGTCGGTCTCGAGACGGCCTACGTGCTCACCGGCGGCGTCCCCGGCTTCGCCGCGGCCGGCGGCGACGTCGTCCACGGCCGCAAGCGCTGGGACCTGGAGCGCCAGGTCCGCCTGGCCGCCGGCGCGCTGGTCGTCGCCGGTCTGGCCGCGGGCCGGCTCGTCTCGCCGCGGCTGCGGCTGCTCGCCGGCACCGTCGGCGCCGGCCTCACCTTCTCCGCGGCGACCAACACCTGCGCCATGGGCCGGGTGCTGTCGACGATGCCGTGGAACAAGACGGCCTCCGAGCCGACCCGCGAGAGCGCGATCCTGCGCCTGCCCACCCCGACCACCACCACCGAGGAGAAGATCAGTGCCTGAGATCAGCATCGACGACACGTACCGGGTGCGCGCGTCCGCCCAGATCCTGGACGTCCGCGAGAACGACGAGGTGGCCGAGGGCATGATCCCCGGCGCCCTCCACATCCCCATGGGCCAGCTGCAGGACCGGCTCTCGGAGCTCGACCGCTCGGTGCCGGTGATCGCCGTGTGCCGCAGCGGGAACCGCAGCGCCACCGTCGCCGACGCCCTCGGACGGGCCGGCTTCCGGGCCGACACCATGACCGGCGGGATGACCGCCTGGCGGCGCGCCGGCCTGCCCACCACCTGACCAACCCACCACTTTCCGCAACCCACTCTCTTCGAAGGAGAAACCCGATGCTCATCGAACGCATCTACGACGAGGATCTCGCTCAGGCCAGCTACCTGATCGGCTGCCAGGCCAAGGGTGAGGCGATCGTCGTCGACGGCCGCCGCGACATCGCGACCTACCAGGCGCTCGCCGAGAAGAACGGCATGAAGATCGTCGCGGTGACCGAGACCCACATCCACGCGGACTACCTCTCCGGCACCCGCGAGCTGGCCAACGCGACCGGCGCGACGATCTACGTCTCCGGCGAGGGCGGCCCCGACTGGCAGTACGCCTTCGACGGCACCCGGCTCTACGACGGCGACACGATCACCCTCGGCAACATCACCATCGAGGCCGTGCACACCCCCGGGCACACCCCCGAGCACCTGTCGTTCCTGGTGACGGACGGCGCGTTCAGCGACCGCCCCGGTTACCTGCTCTCCGGTGACTTCGTCTTCTCCGGCGACCTCGGCCGCCCGGACCTCCTGGACGAGGCGGCCGGCGGCGTCGACACCCGGTTCGCGGGCGCGAAGGCGCTGTTCGCCAGCCTGCGCGACAAGTTCCTGACGCTGCCGGACCACGTGCAGGTCCATCCCGGGCACGGCGCCGGCAGCGCCTGCGGCAAGGCGCTCGGCGCCATCCCCTCGTCGACCGTCGGCTACGAGCGGCTGTACGCCTGGTGGGGTCCCTACCTAGCGGCCGGCGACGAGGAGGGGTTCGTCCGTGAGCTGCTGGACGGCCAGCCCGACGCCCACGCGTACTTCGCGCGGATGAAGCGCGAGAACCGCGACGGCCCGGCCGTGATGGGAGAGCTCGCCCCGCTGCCGAGGCTCGACCAGGCGGACGTCGCCCGCGGCCTCGCCGAGGACACGCTGACCTTCGTCGACACGCGCGGCAACGACGCCGTCCACGAGGGCACCGTCGTCCGCTCGCTGCACATTCCGGCCGGCAAGTCGGTGGCCAGCTACGGCGCGTGGGTCGTCGACCCGACGACCGACCACAACCCGCTGGTGCTGCTCGCGGGGAGCCAGGAGCAGGCGCACGAGATGCGCGATCACCTGGTCCGCGTGGGGATCGACTCGGTGGCCGGCTACGTGACCGGCATCGAGGAGCTGCCGACCTTCGTCCCGCAGCTGATCCAGCCCGAGGAGCTCGACGGGTTCGAGCGGGCGATGCTCCTGGACGTCCGGAACAAGACCGAGCACGCCGCCGGCCACATCCCCGGCTCGTACCAGCTCAGCGGTGGCCGCGTGATGTGGCACCTGGACGAGCTGCCCGAGAACGGGACGATCGTGAGCTACTGCCAGTCGGGCGTGCGCAACGCCGTCGCGGCCAGCGCGCTGCGCCGCGCGGGGTACGACGTCGTCGAGCTGGACGGCAGCTACGCCGCCTGGAGCGCCGGCCGGACCGCGGTTCCCGCCGCCTGAGGCCACCGGCCTCTCCACGACCGCCCGGGGTAGCCCCCCTGCTCCGGGCCCTGCCCGGGCGCGTCTAAGACGCGCCCGGGCAGATCTCATCCCCGGCCGCCGCAAGGAAGGACGCACGCCCATGGGCAACCTGACGCACCCGCGAGAAGAAAGCACGCCGCCGGCGCTCGGCCTGCGCGCGAACCTGGCGCAGTTCATGCTGCTGGTGACCGTGAACGCGCTGGTCGGCGGCACCCTGGGCCAGGAGCGCACGCTGCTGCCGCTGCTCGCCGCCCAGACCTTCCACATCGGCCTGTACACCAGCGCGCTGACCTACATCATGGCCTTCGGCCTGTCCAAGGCGGCGACGAACTACTTCGCCGGCACGCTGAGCGACCGGTACGGGCGCAAGCCCGTGCTCGTCGCCGGATGGCTCGTGGCGATCCCGGTACCGGTGATGCTCATCCTCGCCCCGTCGTGGGGCTGGGTGGTGGCCGCGAACGTCCTGCTGGGCATCAGCCAGGGCCTCACCTGGTCCACCGCGGTGATCATGAAGATGGACCTCGTCGGCCCCCGCCAGCGGGGGCTGGCGATGGGCTTCAACGAGGCGGCGGGATATCTGGGCGTCGCCGTGACCGCGCTGGCCACCGGCTACCTCGCCGCCACGTTCGGCCTGCGCCCGGCGCCCTTCCTGCTCGGCGCGGCGTACATCGCGCTCGGCCTGGGACTGACCGTCTGGCGGGTGCGCGAGACCCACCACCATGCCCGCGCCGAGGCACAGCAGCACGTGGCCCGGTCCGCCGACGCGCACGCGACGCTCAGCACCCGCCAGGTGTTCGGCCTCACCAGCTTCCGCGACCGCTCGCTGTCCGCCGCGAGCCAGGCCGGCATGGTGAACAACCTGAACGACGGGCTCGCGTGGGGCATCTTCCCTGTGCTGTTCGCCGGAGCGGGCCTGAGTCTCGGCCAGATCGGCATCCTGGCCGCGGCCTACCCGGCGGTGTGGGGAGCCGGACAGCTCGTCACCGGTGCGGCGTCCGACCGGTGGGGGCGCAAGTGGCTGATCGTCGCCGGGATGCTCGTGCAGGCGGTCGCTCTCGCGCTCACCGCGACCCTGCACGGCTTCGGTCCCTGGCTGCTCGCCGCGGCCCTGCTGGGCGTCGGGACCGCCCTGGTCTACCCGACACTGCTGGCCGCGATCGGGGACGTGGCCCACCCGTCGTGGCGGGCCCGGTCGGTCGGCGTCTACCGGCTGTGGCGCGACGGGGGCTTCGCGGTCGGCGCCCTGCTGTCCGGGATCCTCGCCGACGCCTTCGGGATCCCCGTGACGATCGTCGTGGTGGCGGTGCTGACCGCCGTCTCGGGTGCCGTGGTGGCGGTGCGGATGCGCGGTGACGACCACTCCCGGTAGGCGCATGACACACTGGCTGGGCATCACCGTCGTCCCCAGGAAGCTCCCCGTTGTCGCAGACCACCACCTTGAGCCGAGCCGGCGTCGTGAGCCGGCTGTCGCTGGCCTCCATCGCCCTCCTGCTCGTGCTGTACGGGACGTTCTTCGGCTCCGACTCGGACTTCCCCTTCGGCCCGTTCCGGATGTATGCCTCGCGCAACGCCCCTGACGGCACCGTGAACTCGCTGCGTCTCGAGGCGGTCACCACGCAGGGCGAGCTGATCGGGGTGAGCGCGGGCGCGGTCGGCCTCCGCCGCGCCGAGCTGGAGGGATCCCTGCCGCACATGAAGGACGAGCCGGCGCTGATGGCCGAGATCGTCGAGCGGTACGACGCCAACAACCCCGGCAAGCCACCGCTCGTCGAGCTGCGCGTGGTGGTCCGCGTCTACGAGCTGGCCGGCGGCAAGGAGACCGGCCACTGGCGCGACCGCATCGAGGCGGTGTGGACGAAGCCATGACGCAGATCGTCACCACGCCGCCCCGCCGCGGCGTCGCCCGCTGGCTGCTCGAGCCGCTGCCGGTGCACCGCATCGCCGTCATGCGGGTCATCGCGTACCTGTTCGTGCTCGTGGACGTGTTCCTGACCACCTCGTGGGTGGCGCAGAAGGCGTACGCGCCCGAGAGCCTCTACCGGCCGTTGCACATCGCCGAGCTGCTGCACCTCCCGCACCCCACCTTCGGCTACGTCACCACGGTGAAGTGGCTGCTCGTCGCGCTCGCGGTCGTCGCCGCCACCGGATGGCGGCCACGGCTCACCGGCAGCGCGGTGGCGGTGCTCTACCTGCTCTGGATGGTCGTCGGGATGTCGTACGGGAAGGTCGACCACGACCGGTTCGCGTACCTGGTGCTGCTGTTCCTGCTGCCGACGGCGGGCGCGGCGCGCTGGGGAGAGCGCCGGTGGAGCGAGGCGGCCGGCTTCGCGCTGCAGATGACCTTCGTCGCGGTGATGCTGACGTACTTCCTGGCAGCCGTCGCCAAGGTGCGCTACGGCGGCTGGGACTGGCCCACCGGAGCGACCTTGACGCGTGCCTTCATCCGGCGCGGGACGCCGCTGGTCGAGTGGGTGCTGGGCTATCCGTGGATGCTGGTCGGCGCACAGTTCGCGATGATCGTCCTGGAGGCGCTCTCACCGCTGATCCTGCTCTGCCGCTCGCCGCGGGCGCGCATCCTCCTGGTCTGCGGCCTGCTGCTGTTCCACGTGATGGTGTTCGCCTCCGTCACGATCATCTTCCTGCCGCACTGCATCGCGATCCTGTCGATCCTGCCGTGGGAGCGCTTCTCGCGGCGCGCCCGCGACGAGCAGCCGCGGGAGGCGGTGGCGCAGCCGGCCTAGGGCCGCTCCCCGGCGCGAGGCGCCGTGCTGCTGGCGGCGCCCGGACGCAGGTGGGCCGGCATGGAGCAGGCCGGCGTGCCGCCCGGCAGCCGGTGCCGGTTGCGGGCGATCCAGCGGTAGGCGAGGCCGGCCACCCACGAGAACGGCGGCGTCCTCGCCAGGAAGGCCAGCGGACGCCAGCGCAGCCCGCTGGCCGCGAGCAGGTCGCCGACCGCGAGGTGCGCGGCGGACACCCGCCCGTCGGGCTGCACCCACTGCACGGCCGCCTCGCACTCCTCCGCGGTGAGGCGCAGGGCGGCGAGGTCGGCGTGCTGGAAGGCGATGATGTCGACGTCCTTCGTCAGGTGCGCCTCCACGAAGGCGACGCACCTGGTGCAGATGCCGCAGTCGCCGTCGTACACCAGGACCGGCCGGCTGCGCGGTCCGTCATTCATGCTCGCTCCCCACCCAGTGCGCGTTCTGGCCCGACGGGTCGGCGGTGGCCAGCAGCGCGGACCGGCGCGCGGGCCAGCTGTTGACCCGCAGCTCGAAGCGGTGCGGGTCGAGGTGCGTCTCGCCGCGCCGCAGCGACCCGCCGACCGGGTCGCTGTAGAGCAGGTACTCGGCGCCGGCCGGCTCGAAGCTCACCACGTGCAGCGGCGCCTGCGGGTTGGCCCGGCCCGCCGTGGCGAGGATCTCGGTCGCCAGCTCGGTGCGCTCGGGCACCGACATCTCCAGGACGACGTCGCTGTGCCAGATCACCGTGGCGGCGTCGGTGCGGGTCCAGGACACGCCGCGCGGCAGCCACACCGAGGAGGCCATGTTCTCGACCCGGATGCCCATCCGGTCGACCGTCTGCGCCGCAGCCGTGATGCGCTCCTGCTCGGCCGGGACGTCCGGAGCGGTCCAGGCCAGCAGCTCGGCCAGATCGATGCGGCTGCGCGGGTCGAACGACGACAGGTCGCAGCCGGTGGCGGCGGCGATCGGCGGGATGTCGGCGAGCTCGACCTGCGGCGCGACCGCCCAGGGGTGCCCCAGGTGGACGGCGCTGTCGGCCGGGCCGAGGGTCTCGCCGAAGAAGTCCTGCTTGAACCACGGTGCGGCGAGCGCGAACCCGGGACCGGCGCCGACGTCGAACACCCGCACGGGCTGGTCGCTGTGCCGGCCGAGGTACGCGAGGGCGGCGAGCAGCATCGCGCCGCGGGCCGGGTCGCTGCGCCGCGACGGGCGGATCATCCGGGTCACGACCTCGCCGGGGTTGCGGCTGACGACCTCGCGGGCCACCGGCCAGATCTCGTGCAGGTTCCCGTGGCCCCCGGTGCTCGGGTAGAGCGCGGCCAGCTCGGCGGCGCCGGTGAGGGCGAGCGCGTGGACGGCGGCCGCGAACCGGGCCGGCAGCTCCTCGGGCAGCAGCACCCTGCCGTTGCGGGCGCCGCGGTCGAGGACGCCGTGCAGCAGCCGGACCATCGGGCCGTCGGCCTCGATGTCGCCCGCGGCACCGCGCAGCAGGGAGGCGTTGATGCGCGAGTCGCGCAGCGCCCGCGCCGCGAGCTTGAAGGCACCGGCCAGATCGACACCGGACATGGTGGTGGGCTACTCCTCTGCGCTGGACGTGCTGACGCTCCAGCCTGTCACGTCACGGCGCCGAAATGCGGTAGGCGCTAGTGCGGGTAGGCCTCGATCAGGTTGTCCAGCTCGGCCGGGTCGTGCCACAGCAGCAGCCGCTCCTCGACCTTCTCGTACTGGTCGTCGCTGGGCTGCCGGCCCTGGCGCACGAGGGTGAGCAGCGTGTTGACGTCCTTCGAGGCCTCGAGCTCGTCGACGTAGATCGCGCTGATCGCGGGGCGCGGCAGCCGCTCGATCACGTAGTCGCCGTCCTCGCTCATCTGCGGCAGCTCGGAGGACACCACCGCGGCGATCACCACCCGCAGCGGCATCGCCTGCGAGTCGACGAGCTGCTGGACGCTGAGGGCGGCCGCGTCGCTCAGCGCGTCGAACTCGGCCTGCTCGATGTCGTCGGCCGAGAACTCCGAGCGCGGCAGGTCGCTGAAGCACACGACGACGTCGTGCAGCGAGTCGTTCTTGATCGACTCCAGGTCGGCGAGCGTCGCGGGGGCGAACACGGTGATGCGGTGCGGCACGATCAGTTACCTTTCGTCACGGCGACGAGGAGCTCGGTGAGCGCGTCGTCGATCATCGAGGCTAATACCTCGAGGTCGACCATGCTGTCGCGATCGGCGTTGAGGCCGAAGTAGACCCGCCCGTCGTACGACGTGACACCGATCGCCAGCGCCTGCTTGTGCGACAGCGGCAGCACCGGATACACCTCGACCAGCCGCGCGCCCGCGGCGTACACCGGCTGCTGCGGTCCGGGCGCGTTGGTCACCACGAGGTTCGTCGCCCGGTCGGTCAGGTCGCGGCTGACCCGGGCCCCGAGCGAGTGCAGCGTGGACGGCGCGAACCAGCCGAGCGAGGCCAGCGCCTCGGCCGGCACCCCGCGGCGACCGGCGCCCTCGGCGGACATCGCGTACGAGATCTGCCGCAGCCGCAGGGCGACGGCGTCCTCGCCGATCGGCAGGTCGACGGTGAGCGAGGTGACGCGGTCGCCGGAGCCGAAGTCGGAGTCGCCGTCGAAGGCGTGCACCGACATCGGGACCAGCACCCGCAGCGTCGAGTCGCGGCGGACCGCCGCGCCCCGCGCGGCCAGCCACGCGCGCAGCGCACCGGCGACGACCGCCAGGACGACGTCGTTGACCGCGCAGCCACTGGCGTTCTTGATCTGCCGGAAGGCCTCCAGCGGCAGGTCGGTGACGGCGATGCGCCGCTGGGCCCCGACGGCGACGTTCAGCGGGCTGCCGTCGGCGGGGTCGAGCACCCACCGCACGGTACGGCTCAGCGCCAGCGCCGCCTCGACGGCCCGCGAGCCGACGTGCCGGAGGTTGGCCAGCACCGTGCGCGTGTTCTCGACGACCGTCAGCGGCGAGACGATCGCCTCGCGGGCGACGTCCACCAGCAGCCGGAGGCCCGACGGCGCGGTCCTCGGTGACCAGTCGTCCTCGGGCACCGGCGGCCGCGGCTTCCGGCTGCGATCGAGCAGCACCTCGCCGATCTCCATGCCCACGGTGGAGTCGACGAGGGCACAGTGCGACTTGGTGATCATCGCGATGCGGCCGCCCTCGAGCCCCTCGACGAGATAGATCTCCCACAGCGGCCGGTCCCGGTCGAGGCGCCGCGACATCAGCCGGCCCGCGAGCTCGTTCAGCGCCCGCCGGTCGCCCGGCTGCGGCAGCGCCGAGCGGCGCACGTGGAAGGTGACGTCGAACCGGTCGTCGTCCACCCACCGCGGGGCGGACAGCCCGCCGGGCACCGTGACGACCTTCTGCCGGTACCGCGGGACGAGGGACACCCGCTGCTCGATCAGCGCGACCATGCTCTCGTAGTCGAACCCGTCCTTCGGCGGCTCGAGGATCATGATCGCGCCGACGTGCATCGGGGTCTTGAGGTCCTCGGCGTCCAGGAATGCCGCGTCCGCCGGGCTCAGCCGTTCGCTCACCGGGCCTCCTCGTCGCGCTCGCCGGGCCTACAGACTAGACGTTGCGGGGCGCGCGGCGGACCGGGAAGCGGCGCCGCACGGGCGCGCCGGCGGGTCCCGATCCGGCGCCGTCCCCCACGAGGTCGGCGGCGAGC
>NZ_WBKP01000081.1 GCF_009602465.1 Cumulibacter manganitolerans
CGGGCGCGACGTGGTCGTCCGGTCGCGGCCCCGCGGCGACCTCCGGGCGCTCTGCCGGCGCGCGCAGCACCGCGCGTCCCGGATCGAAGCCGGTACGGCGCTCGCCGGACCGGCCGACCCAGGTCCGCCGCTCCGCCGCGCAGCCCATGCGGGCCACCGATGCGGCGGCCGCCCGCGCCCGGATGCGCGGCGGCGGGCTGAACTCCCGCGCCATCACCCTCGGCGTCCTGGTCATCTGCTGCGTGCTGCTGCTGATCATCCCGGTCTCGAACTACCTGCGCCAGCGCGGGCAGATCGAGCAGCTGCAGGACCAGATCGCCGAGAAGAAGGCGTCGATCGAGCAGCTCACCGACCGCAACGAGCTGCTCGACGACCCGGCCTACATCAAGGCCCAGGCCCGCGACCGGCTGAACTTCATCGAGCCCGGGGAGCAGATGTACGTCGTCGCCAACAACAACCCCGGCTCGGACGCCGCCGCGCAGAAGAAGGCCGAGGAGCGTGCCGCGAAGAAGCAGGGCACGTCGGCGGGGGAGGATCTCGCCGATTCGATCGCCGAGGCGGACGGTCCCCCGAAGTGACCGGCCACGAGGAGTTCACCGACGCCGACCGGGTCGCCGTCCAACACCAGCTCGGCCGCGAGCCGCGCGCGACCCGCGCCGTCGCCCACCGCTGCCCGTGCGGGCTGCCGGACGTGGTGCAGACCAACCCCCGCACCGAGGACGGCACGCCGTTCCCCACGATGTACTACCTCACCTGTCCGCGTGCGGCGTCCGCGATCGGCACCCTCGAGGCCGGCGGGCTGATGAAGGAGATGACGCAGCGGCTGCAGGAGGATCCCGCCCTGGCCGCCGCGTACCGCGCCGCGCACGAGCAGTACCTGGCGACGCGGGACGCGATCGAGCCGCTGGGCCACGGCACCACCGCCGGCGGGATGCCCACGCGGGTGAAGTGCCTGCACGTCCTCGTCGCGCACTCGCTGGCCGAGGGCCCCCGCGTGAACCCGCTCGGCGACGAGGCCCTGGCGATGCTGCCGGAGTGGTGGGCCAAGGGCCCGTGCGTCGACGTGGCGGCACCGCTGCCGCCGCCGAAGAAGGGCAAGCGCTAGGTGCCCGAGCGGGTCGCCGCGATCGACTGCGGCACCAACACCCTGCGCCTGCTCGTCGCCGACGTCGACCCGTCGGCGCCGGTTCCCGTGCGCCAGGTCGTCCGGGAGATGCGCACCGTGCGGCTCGGAGAGGGCATCGAGCGCACCGGCGAGTTCGCCCCGGCGGCCCTCGAGCGCACCGAGGCGACCATGCGCGAGTACGCCGCCATCATCGAGGCGCACGGCGTGCCCGGGCCGGGAGTCGTGCGGATGGTCGCCACCAGCGCCAGCCGCGACGTCCGCAACCGCGACCGGCTGGTCGAGATCGCCCGCGCGACCGTCGGCGTCCGGCCCGAGGTCGTCAGCGGTGACGAGGAGGGCCGGCTGACCTTCGCCGGCGTGCTGAGCGGGCTGCCCGTGGACGAGCCCACCGTCGTGGTCGACATCGGCGGCGGCTCGACCGAGCTGATCACCGGCAGCCGCGCGGGCGTGGACGGCGCCGTGTCGACGGACATCGGCGTGGTGCGGCTGAGCGAACGCCACGTGCACAGCGACCCGCCGGCCGGCCCGGAGCTGGCACGGGTCGAGGCAGACGCGCGCGCCGCCGTCCGCGCGGCGCTCGCCGAGCTCCGCCCGGTGGCCGGGCGGCCGGTCGTCGGCGTCGCCGGCACCGCCACGACGGCCGCGGCGATCGCCGCCGGGCTGGACTCGTACGACCCCGCGTCGATCCACGGCTCGCGGGTCTCCTACCCGGACGTCGTGCGGGTGCTGCGGTGGAGCTGCGCCACCGACACGGCCGGCCGCCGCGCGCATCCGGCGATGCACCCGGGACGCGCGTCGGTGTTCCCCGCGGGGATGGTGATCCTGGACGTCGTGCTCCGCGAGCTCGCCGCCGACGCCCTCGTCGTCAGCGAGAGCGACATCCTCGACGGCATTGCGCTGTCAATCGGCGCGGCCCGGTAGTCCACAACCGGCCCGGCCGCCCACAGCCGCGCGGCGGCGCGCCCGTCCCTGCCGAGCACCCCTTAGCGTCGCCGGGGTGGACACCGCAACCTTCATCGCCGCGGCCGGCGTCGACCCCTACGCCAAGGCCGACGAGATCGTGACGGCGCGGCCGGCGGAGGTGAGCGCCCTCGGCGCCGCGTTCCTCGCCGCGGCCGAGGCGCTCAGCGAGTCCGGGAGCACGGCGGGCGTCGCCGCGCAGCTCGCCGATGCATCGACAGCGTTCGATGGAGCGGCGCCGACCGACCTGCTGTCCGAGGTCGCCGCCGTCCAGGCCGCGCTGCACGCCGACCCGTCGCGGCTCGCGGCGATCGGGGCGCCGCTGTGCGCGTTGGCCGAGGCGATCTACGCCGCCCAGCTGTGTGTCGGCGACCTGCTCGCCGACCTCGAGCAGCAGTGCGTCGCCGTCGTCCTCGCGTACCGGAACGCCGCGGCGAGCGCGCCGGCGACCGGCGTCGACCCGCGGGCGGCGTACACCGCGGAGGGAGCCGGGATCGTTCAGGCGGTGCACGCGCAGATCGCGGCCCGCGTCGACCAGCACGACGCGGTCGCGGCCGAGGTCCTGGCGGCGCTGCAGGACGCCGGCTACCTGATGCCGCCGGACGTCGACGCGACCACCGGCGGCGGGATGGCCGGCCCACAGCCCTGGCAGTGCCCCGCCATCCCGCAGGGCAGCCCGGCGCAGACCGCCGCCTGGTGGGCCGGGCTGAGCCCCCAGCAGCAGGCGGCGTGGCTGCAGCAGCGTCCGGCCGAGCTGGCCGCGGTCGCGGGGCTCCCCGCGGCGGTCTACGACCTGGTCAACAGGCGCGAGCTCGCCGACGACGGCGCGGCCGCCCGTCAGCAGGTGGCCGCCGCGCTGGCCGACCTGACGGCGTGCGGGGCGTACGACGAGGCGGTGGCGCGTGGGATCATCACCTCGCCCGAGGACCTGTTCGCGCTGGGCGCCGACGAGGCGCTGCAGATCAGCGAGCTCTCGAACGAGGCGGCGTTGGCGATGTCGGTGCTGCTGGCCTCCGCGACGCTGATGAGCAAGATCCACGGCACCGAGACGTCGATCGCCGCCGAGCCCGGCGGACCGCCGCGCTATCTCCTCGAGTACGACCTGGACGACTTCGGGGGAGACGGCACCGCCGTCATCGCGCTCGGTGACGTGGACGCCGCCGAGCACGTCGCCGTGCTCGTGCAGGGCGCGACGCACGACCTCACCAGCATCGCCGGCCAGACCGCATCCGCCGCCGCGGTGCTCGGCATGATGGACGAGCTCGGAGCCGGCTCCAACGCGGTCGTCGTCTACGAGGGGTACGACAACCCCACCCTTCCCGAGGCGCTCTCCGGAGCGCAGGCCGTGGCCGGCGCCGGCTATCTGCTGGACGACCTCGCCGGCTGGCAGGCCGCGCACCAGCAGGCGACCGGGACGGCGGCGCACACGACGCTGATCGGGCACTCGTACGGCACCGTGGTCGCGTCGTACGCGATGCAGCAGGGCGGCAGCGGTCTCGTCGACGACCTCGTGGTCTACGGATCACCCGGGCTGGCGGTCGAGGACGTCGGCGAGCTCGGTCTGCCCGGCGCGCACGTGTTCGCCGCGCTGGACCCGGATGACGTCCTGCAGGATCTGGCGAACCTCGAGCAGCAGCTCGGCGCCCCGTCGCTGTACGGCGTCGATCCCGCCGATCCGAGCTTCGGCGGCACCGTGCTCAGCACCTGGGGCGTCGACGGGCACGGCGACTACTTCGGCTACCAGGACGGTCAGCCCACCGACACCCTCCACTCGGCCGGGGCGGTGGCCGCGGGGGCCTACGGCCAGGCGAGGGTGCGCTAGAGCCGCTTGGTGGCCCGGATCGCCTCGAGCCGCCCGACCTCGGTCGAACTCGTGAGCGCGACGCCCGGCGGCGGGTTGGTGCCGGCGAAGATGCGATGCGCCTCCTGGGCGCTGCGCTCGGCGGCATAGTTCACCACGATGATGCTCATCGCGGTGAGCGCCGCCCACATCAGCGCGTCGGCCAGCTTCGGCTCCTCGATCGGCCGCGGCAGCAGGCCCAGCTTCTCGGCCTCCTTGTTGGCCTTCTCCTGCTCCTTGCGACGCTGCAGCGACGGCGGCTCGGTGCCGGTGGCGCTGCGCCAGGAGCTCTCCAGCCGCGAGCTCACGAACTTGTTCAGCGGGATCGCGATGAGGCCCGCGAGGATCTTCACTCCGGTGCCGGCCATGTCGGCTCCTCTACGTCGGTCGTCGGCTCGCCCGGGCTCGCGCCCTGGCGAATCAGGATCGTGACAAACCTAGTCGATCCGCCGCGCGCGTGGCGGGTGATCAGTTGACGGTGGCCGGCGAGTCGCTCAGCGTCTGCAGCACCGCCGGATCCTGCGCGCCCATCCACTCCAGGACGTGCTGGTACGTCGTGCACACGACGCCCTGCTTGCCGCACGCCTCGAGCATGAACTGCTCCGCGGCGGGGTTGAAGGCGTTCCCGGACCAGTCGTTGAAGTGGTTGCCGATGACCAGCGGGGCGTGGTTGCCGGCCAGCGCCGCCTGCAGCATCGACCGGTAGGTGTCCAGGACCATCTGGGTGATCTGCGGGGCGCTCGCCGGGTCGTCGGCGCCGTTGTTGAACCGGATCCAGAAGTTGTAGTCCATCGCGATCGTGCTCTTGCCGGACGCCGGGATCCGCACGTAAGGCATGTAGAACTCCCAGATGCCCTGGATCAGCTTCGGCCAGACCAGCCCGCTGCTGACGAGGCTGGTGTCGTACGTCAGGCCGTGGGCGAGCAGGGCCGGGAAGAACATCTCCGGCTTGCCCTCGAGGCACGGCGTGCGCTCGCCCTTGATGTCGGCGGCGGTCACCGTGAGCGCCGGGCCGGGCACCGACCCGATCGACTGGTAGCTCGCCAGGAAGGTGAAGAACTGGTCGAGCTCGCTGTTCCACTGGGCGGTCGTCCAGTCCTTGCCCGAGGGCGCGGCGCCGGCGCAGAAGTGGCCGTTGAAGTGCGTCCCGACCTCGTGACCGGCGGCCTTGGCGGCGTTGAGCGCCGCGACGGTGTCGGCGACGCGCTGCGGCGTGCCCCCGAAGCCGACGGACGACGTGCCGGGGGCGTGGCCCGGCCCCTGGTAGGCGCTCTTGGCGGCGTCCGTCAGCAGGTAGGTGCCGGTCAGGAAGCCGGTGAACCGGGCGTCGACCTTCTTGGCGGCCGCGGAGAAGGTGGTCCACTTCTGCGCCGACCCGGCGCCGTCGAAGCTGAAGATGATGAACTGCGGAGGCGCCTGGCCGGGGGCCAGCTTGCTGATCGGGAAGTTCGGCTGCGCCGCATCGGGCGTCGGGCCACCGCTCGAGGGCGCGGACGGGGCGGACGTGGGCGGCGACGATGCGGCGGGGGCGGACGACGTCTCCGAGCTGTCGTCGCCGGACGGCGCCGCGCCGGACGTCGACGACGGACCCGCCGCCACCTGCTCGTCGTGCTTGCCGGTGCTGTGCTGCACCACGACGGCGAAGATCACCACCAGCACGACGCACAGCCCCACCAGAGCGGCCTGCCGGCCTGCCTTGTCGCGCACTTCGGCCCCCATGCGTCTCGAGCCCGACCTCGGGCGGGGTGCGGCCCCCGCCCCGGCGGCCCTGGCTCCCCGGGACGAGTATCCGCCCGGACGCGGCCGGCCCGGCGGATCGCCACGCGGCCGGCGGCGTCCGGTCCGGCGCCCGCCGGTATCGTGAGCCGGGCCGCCCCTGTAGCCCAATCGGCAGAGGCAGGCGACTTAAAATCGCCGCAGTGTGGGTTCGAATCCCACCGGGGGCACGCACAGATACGTAACCTCTGTGTATGGCGGAACAACCTCGCGTCGTGCTTCGTTGAAGGGGCGAGGACTTTTCCTACCCCAGACCGGTTGGCCCACGGGCCACGAGCTCTTCAGGAGAGACGAGTGAGCAATCCTTCGCTCAAGCGGGTGGTCAGCGGTGCCGTGACCGCACCGCAGCAGGGCTACCAGACGTGGAGCATGCCCGGCCAGCAGTCGGCGTACGGCCAGGGCATGCCGGGCGGCGCTCCCGGCTTCGCGCCACCGGGCTACCAGCAGGGCTATCCGCAGCAGGGCTACCAGCCGGGCTACCAGCAGCCGCCGGTGCGCAGCGCCTCGAGCTACCTGGACATGAACGACGTGGTCACCAAGACGGCGGCGTCCGTCGTCACGGTCATCGTGGCCGCGATCGCCACCTGGGTGGTGCTCGGGCCGTCGGAGGCGGAGGTGTACCGCCAGGGCGGCGCCGCGTACTCGGCCCTGATGGGCGCGACCTTCGTGGGCATGATCGTCGGCCTCGTGCTCGGCTTCGTCAACGCCTTCAAGAGGACGCCGAGCGCGCCGCTGGTGCTGGCCTACTGCGTGGCCGAAGGCGTCTTCCTCGGCGGGCTCACCGGGGTGTTCGAGCAGTTCTACCCCGGCATCGCGGTGCAGGCCGTGCTCGGCACCATGGGCGTGTTCGTCGGCATGCTCGTCGTCTATCGCACCGGCGCGATCCGGGTGACCCCGAAGTTCCAGCGCTGGCTGGCGGCGGCGGTCATCGGCGCGGTCGTGCTGATGCTGTTCAACCTGGTCTACTGGCTGATCACCGGTCAGGCGAGCTTCCTGCGCGACGGTGGCCCGATGGCGATCGGGTTCAGCCTGCTGATGATCGGCATCGCCGCGTTCACGCTGCTGTCCGACTTCGACCTGGCCGAGCAGGCGATCCGCCGCGGCGCGCCGAAGGTGTTCGCGTGGGGCATCGCGTTCGGCCTGGTGACCTCGCTGGTGTGGCTGTACATCGAGATCCTGCGCCTGCTGTCGTACTTCCGCGAGTAACCGCAGCGCGCGAGAAGAAGGGGCTCGGCCGGTCGGCCGAGCCCCTTCGTCATGCGCTGGTGCCTGCTACGACAGCCGCTCCAGGATCATCGCCATGCCCTGGCCGCCGCCGACGCACATGGTCTCCAGACCGATCGACTTGTCGTGCCAGTCGAGCGAGTTCAGCAGCGTGGTGGTGATGCGCGCGCCGGTCATGCCGAACGGGTGGCCCACCGCGATGGCGCCGCCGTTGACGTTGACCTTGTCCTCCGGCAGGCCCAGCTCGCGGTAGGAGGGGATGACCTGCGCGGCGAACGCCTCGTTGATCTCGGCGAGCTCGATGTCGCCGATCGACATGCCCGCGTACTTGAGCGCGTTCTTGGTGGCCTCGACCGGGCCGAGGCCCATGATCTCCGGCGACAGGCCGGAGACGCCGGTCGACACGACCCGCGCCAGCGGGGTGAGGCCGAGCTCCTTGGCCTTGGTGTCGCTCATGATGACCACCGCGGCGGCGCCGTCGTTCAGCGGGCAGCAGTTGGCCGCGGTGACCCGGCCGTCGGGGCGGAACACCGGCTTGAGCTGCGAGACGCCCTCGAGGGTGACGCCCGCGCGCGGGCCGTCGTCCTGGGTGACCTGGACGCCGTCCGGCGTCGTCACCGGGGTGATCTCCCGCTCCCAGAAGCCGTTCTTGATGGCCTGCTCGGCGAGGTTCTGCGAGCGGACGCCGAAGGCGTCCATGTCCTCGCGGCTCACGTTCTTCACCCGCGCCACGTTCTCCGCGGTCTGGCCCATGGCGATGTACACGTCGGGCAGGTTGCCCTTGGTGCGCGGGTCCTCCCACGAGTCGGCGCCTTCCTCGGCGATCTTCGCGGTGCGCTGCGCGGCGTCGTCGAACTTGGGGTTGCGGGTGTTCGGGATGGCGTCGGAGTTCCCGTACTGGTACGACGACACCATCTCGACGCCGGCCGAGACGAACACGTCGCCCTCACCGGCGCGGATCGCGTGCATCGCCATCCGAGTGGTCTGCAGGGACGACGAGCAGTAGCGGGTGACGGTCGCGCCGGGGACGGTGTCCCAGCCCAGCAGCACCGACACGACGCGCGCCATGTTGAACCCCTGCTGGCCGCCCGGCAGGCCGCAGCCCAGCAGCAGGTCGTCGACCATCTCCGGCTTCAGCGCGGGGACCTTGTCCATGGCGGCCTGCACGGCCAGCGCCGTCAGGTCGTCGGGGCGGAAGCTCGCGAGCGAGCCCTTCACGGCACGACCGATGGGCGTGCGAGCGGTAGCGACAATGACAGCTTCAGGCAACTTTGCTCCTCGGTTGGGTGTCCCGGGACGCGCCGAGGCGGCGACGCCCGGTGATGCCCCCATCCTAGGCAGGGACCGCGGCGGACCCAACAGCCGGACCGAATCTGATTCGGTCGTCCTACAGGATGGGACGGCGTTCGCGGGCCACCGCGCGGACGGCGGGCGCGATCGCGTCGGCGATGATCCGGTAGCCGTCGGCCGACGGGTGGAAGCCGTCCTCGGCGAACAGCCCCCGGTCACCGGCGAAGGACGTCCCGGTGGCCGCGACGAGGTCCACCACCTCCGAGCCGCTCTGCCGGGCCCCGGCCGCCTGCGCGGCGGCGATGCGGCGCGATCGCCAGCCCCAGAGCGCGCGCAGCGGCTGGGCCACGCACGGCGCCGTGCCGAGGTCGGCGGTGGTCGCGAGGACGACGCGGCCGCCCCGGTTGGCCAGCGCGGCGGTGAGGCGGTAGGTCGCGTGCTCGACCTCGGCCGACCGGCTCCAGGCGCACACGTCCATCGCGCCCAGGACGACGATCGCGAGGTCGTACGGGTCGGCCTCGGACGTGATCAGCGCCCGCGAGGCCTGGATCTTGACGTCGGCCGTCAGGGAGTTGGGGACCGCGACGCTGCGCGCCTGCACGCGATAGCCCGCCCGGGCCAGCATCCCGGTCAGCCGCCCGGCCGGCGAGCGGCTGCTGTCGCCGGCGCCGACGCCGGCCGCGAAGCTGTCGCCGAGGATCACCACGCGCAGCAGCGGCCCCGTCGCCGGGCCCTGCTCGGCCGGCAGGTCGGGCGCCGAGCGCGGATCGAGGGCGGCCCGGCGGCGAGCCGTCAGCAGCTGGGTGGCGACGACCCCGACGGCGCCCACGGAGGTGGCGAACGCGGTGGCTGCCGCACCGAGGGCGATCGAGCGGGCGAGCTGCTGGGGATTCATGTCGCGTCTCCGTCCTGGGCGGGAGCCGCCGGCGTCCGCTCCACGACCTCGGCGACGGACAGGTCCGCGACGAGGTCCGGCAGCGCCGGTCGATCGGGACCGCGGCGCGGGATGGGCAGCGGGACCGGCAGCAGCCGGGCCAGCCGGGCGCGGTGGATTCGTCGCCCGTCGAGGGTCGTGAGCTGGTCGGCGGTGACCTCCGAGCCGGTCTCCTGGGACGACTGAGCCGCGGCCTGCGCGACGCTCTGGCGACGCCGCTTGAGCGCGCGGTCGCGGATGTCGCTGCGCGAGATCGGCCAGTAGCCCAGCGCGTCGGCCACCGACGGCAGCACGACCGATGCCGCGGTGGCGTAGCCGGCCGCGGACGGGTGGAAGCCGTCCTCGCTCCACAGCTCGCGGTAGGTCGCGAACGCCGGCCCGAGCGACGAGCCGAGCGCGACGGTGCGGCCGCCGGCCTGGATGACCGCGACGATCTGAGCGGCCGCCATGTCGCGGCTCCACTTGCGCGCGAAGCTGCGCAGCGGCTGCGGGATCGGCCGCACGGTGCCCAGGTCGGGGCACGTCGCGACGACCACCTCGACGCCGTGCGCGCGCAGCCGGGTGACCACCTCGCCCAGGTACCGGCAGGCCACCGCGGGCTTCGTGCGGGCGGTGACGTCGTTCGCGCCGATCATGATGACCGCGACGTCTGGCTTCTCCGGCAGCACGTCGGTGACCTGCTGGTCGAGGTGGCGGGAGCCGGCGCCGCTGACCGCGACCCGGGTCAAGCGCACCCGGCGCCCGGCGAGCCGCGACAGGCCGGCCGCGATGAGCACGCCGGGGGTCTCGGTGACGTCGTCGACGCCGAGGCCGACCGCGGACGAGTCGCCCATCATCGCCAGCACGATCGGCTCGCCCGAGCCCTCGCCCCAGATCCCGTTCCCGGTCGGCGGGTCGTCGACAGGCGTGAACCGTTCGACGCGCCGCCGCGCCGAACGTGCTTCGGACAGCAGCAGCGCACTGGCTGCCGCCCCGACCCCCGTGGCAGAGGCGCCGAGTAGTCCGGCCGCCCCCGCAATCTGCCTCGCTCTGACCCCCATGGTGCTGTGAGTTTACTAGGACGCGCCTAGATGAGCTGGGTGGCGTGAGTGCGGTACTCGCGTCCGCGGATGCGCCATACGAGGGTGCCGTCGCGCTCCAGGCGTAGGTCGAGGCCGAGCTGGTGGCGCCAGCGGTGGTGCTGCTTGCATTCGGTGGCGAGGTGGGTGTCGGCGGTGGTTCCGCCGGTTCCGTCGGGCCGGTGCGGGATGACGTGGTCGAGCTCGCAGCGGTGGGCGGGGC
>NZ_WBKP01000082.1 GCF_009602465.1 Cumulibacter manganitolerans
ACCACCGGGCAATTCTTGTGGCCGTCAGCGGGCAGGTTTCATGTCCGCCACCGGGCAGTTCCTACTGTCCCTTGACAGCTGCGCACCGAGAGGATGGCAGGTCTTCTACGCACCACGGACAAGCCGATCGCAGCCATCGCTCAGGAGGTTGGGTGGGGCGACTCTGACTTCGCCGCCCGCCAGTTCCACCGTAGCGTCGGTGTCACACCGAGCAAGTACCGGGCCATCGGCCGTAGCAAGGCTCGTCACAGTCCGGGTGATGCGCGCAACCCAACCGGGTGATGAGTGCAGATTCCGGGTTCCCGACTTTCAGGGCCGATCTGAACATGTAGTCCGGTAAAGACTCGTCGGGTCAATCGTGACACCTGGCGGTCGCAGCCTCGCTCCGTCGCCCGTCTCGTCTCTCTGATCGTCTCGGCGCACCTCATGGTCGCAAGGGTTAGCGGCACCTGCCGCTGGCTCCGCCGGGAGGAGGTCTGCGATGGCGACGGAGGAGGAGACGCGAGCGGCGCGTGACGCGAAGCTGGACGCCCTTCACCAGCGGCTGACGGCTTCGGTCGAGCAACTCGTCTCCGCGGACGACTGGCGGCAGGCGTTGGAGTTCGCGGCGCGGTTCCGGTCGCGGTCGTTCGGGAACACGCTGCTGATCTTCGTGCAGCACCTCGACGCCTTCGAGAAGGGTCTGGTGCCCGACCCCGAGCCGACGTATGTGGCCGGCTACAAGCAGTGGCAGGCCCTCGGCCGTCAGGTCAACAAAGGGCAGCCGGGGTATCAGATCATGGCGCCGGTCACCGGCCGGTTCGCTACCTCGACCCCACAGGATGCCGAGTCATGGCGCCGCCTCGGGAGGTTCGAGAAGCCCAGGCCCGGCGAGGTCGTGCGCTCGCGGATGGTCGGGGCGAAGCCGGCCTACGTGTGGGACATCTCCCAGACCACCGGCGGCCCGTACCCGGAGCGACCGACGCCGGTTCTGCTGGAAGGCGAGGCTCCGGCCGGGCTGTGGGACGGCTTGTCTGCGTTGGTGGAGGCAGATGGCTACCGGGTGCTGCGGGTCGAGCACGAGGGCCTGATCCACGGCGCGAACGGGCTGACCGACTTCGCGGCGCGCACCGTCGCGGTGCGCACGAACATGGACCCCGCCGCCCAGGTCAAGACGCTCGCGCACGAGCTGGGGCATGTCCGGCTGCACGGCCCCGACAACCCGGATTGGGTGGGGCATCGCGGGATCGGCGAGGTCGAAGCCGAGTCCGTCGCGCTGATGATCGGCGCCGCGCACGGCATGGACACCGTCGCCTACACGATTCCCTACGTGTCGGGCTGGGCTGGCACGGTGAAGGACAAGGACCCGGCCGAGGTCGTCCAGGCCACCGGCGAACGGGTCCGGAAAGCAGCGGGCGCGATCCTCGACGCGCTGGACACGGTGCAGCTCGGGGCCGGCGACCCACCTGGCCTGACCCGCGAGACCGCACAGCCGGAGCGGGGCGTGCGGTCTGAGCGAGTTCCTTTGGTCGCGGCGAACCTCCCGCGCCCGGCGGCTCCGCGCGAGCTGGCGGTCAGGAGCCTGTGATGGGTGCCGCTGTTCTGTTCGCCGCGGTCGCCGGTCTGTCGTTGTCGGAGGCGGCGGCACGGTTCGCAGCCACGGGGGTGCCGGTGTTCCCGTGCGTGCCGGGCGGGAAGCGTCCGCTGGTCGAGCACGGCTTCCACGACGCAAGCACGGATGGCGGTCAGATCGTCGCGTGGTGGCGGCGCTGGCCGGGAGCCAACATCGGTGCGCCGACCGGGCAAGCGTCCGGGATGGAGGTCGTCGATGTCGACCGCAGGACGGCAGGGTCGGGCTTCGATGCGTTCGACCGCGCCCGCCGCGCCGGGCTTGTGGACGGGTGGCTGGCGCTGGTGCGCACGCCCTCGGGCGGGATGCACGCCTACTTCCCGGCGGACGCGGCCCGGCCGCAACCGTCGTGGCAGGCCGCCCGCGTCCATGTGGACTTCCGGGGAGCCGGCGGATACGTCGTCGTGTCGCCCTCGCTAGTTGAGGGCGAGAGCGGACGCGGCCGGTACGAGCTGGTAGGCCGGGCGCAGCCGCACCCGGCCCCGGTGGACGCGACGGCGCTGCGGAACTTCCTCGACCCCCGTCCCGAGCCGGCGTTCCGCCGCTCCGGGGCGACCCGAGCTGAGGACGCCGAGCGGCTGGCCGGCTGGGTCGCCGCACTCGGGGAGGGCGAGCGCAACCGGGGCCTGTTCTGGGCCGCGTGCCGTCTCGCAGAGGCTGGCGTCGCGCCCTCGGTGACCCTGGGTGCGCTCGGGCCGGCGGCGGAGCAGATCGGCCTGCCGCCGCGCGAGGTCGTCACCACGATCCGCTCTGCCTACCGTGCCACCGGCGCCATCCCGGTGCGCGCGGATGCCTCCGCGCCGGGGCGCGGTGAAGCGTTCCGCCGCCCGGTGCGGGTCGAAGGGCAGGTGCTCTCATGAGTCCCGCGCAGGTGCTGGATCGG
The DNA here is from genome assembly GCF_009602465.1 of Cumulibacter manganitolerans. NCBI lineage: Bacteria > Bacillati > Actinomycetota > Actinomycetes > Geodermatophilales > Geodermatophilaceae > Cumulibacter > Cumulibacter manganitolerans. Next base: position 2,493 of record NZ_WBKP01000082.1, read on the forward strand.
TCGGGTCCTCGTGGCCGGGTTGCGGTCGGAACTGCGACGGTCGGGACGGTTCTGATCGCCGGCCTCGCGTTCTGGCTCTCCTTCACCGCGCTCACGAACCTGGCTCAACGCTCCGGGGTCGCAGGGCGGCAGGCGTGGGCGTGGCCGTTGATCGTGGACGGGCTGATCGTTGTCGCCACGGTCGCCGTCGCCGCTCTGGACCGGCACCGGGCGGCCTGGTATCCGTGGCTGCTGCTGATGGCCGGGACCGCCGTCTCGGTGACCGCGAACGCTTTGCACGCCACCGTGGCCGCGGACCCGAGCGTGCCTGGCCTGCTGGCCGGGTGCGTGGCCGCGGTTCCGCCGCTGGTGCTGCTGGCCTCCACGCACCTGACCGTTGTCCTCGTCCGCTCCCACCGTCCTCCAGGAGCCGTGCCCGCCGAGGTGCCCTCCCAAGTGTGGTCCAAGGAGCCGGAAGCCGGTGAGGACGCGGTGCCCTCTGCGATGTCGAGTGCGGTGGAGGTGCCCGTGACGGATGCCGCCTCGCAGCCAGGCGACCGGCGCGAGCTCGCGGCCGGGCTGCGCGCCGACGGCTGGTCGAACAAAGCCATCGCCCGTGAACTCGGCGTCGCCCCGTCCACGGTCGGGCGCTGGTTCCCCAAGACCGACACCGCGCCGGAGACGACCGGGACGACGACTCGCGTCGAGGCGCTGGACGCACCTGACTGGCGAGACAACCGGACGTCACAGGAGGAGCTGACCGCATGAACGACACGGACCCGACCGGACAGGCGAACCCGGACGCCGAGAGCACGAACAGCACCGCGACCGCGGGCCGTCCCGAGACCCAGGAGGTCTCCGAGCTCGCCCGGCACGCGGACCCTTCCCAAGCGGCGGGCAAGGCTTCGGCCCAGACGGCGGCGGAAGCGTCGGAGAAGGTGAAGCGGGGCGTCGTGTGGGTGCGGCCCTCGGAGCTGATGAGCATGGCGAGCGCCCGCGCCGCGGGCCGGGGCATCGACTTCCATGCCGATCTCGCCCGCCGCGCGCGGGCTCCGATGGGCCAGGCGGTCGCAACGTCACGGCGGGCGGTCAGTGAGCGTGCGCGGCGGCTGCCGCCGGTGACCGCGTTTGGCCGCCGCAGCGCCTCGCCGGCGGGCGCGACTCGCTTTGGGATCGGGCTGAGGTGAGCTGACATGCACCGGCTCAGCACCACGTCGACCGCCGGCCCGATCACCGGGCGGACGTCGCGTGCTGGGGAGCGCGTGCGCACCTGCCGTTCAGGAGGTGCCGTCATGCGCGAGCAGAACACCCAACAGGAGACCGGGGGCCGATCTCCGAGACAGGCCCAGCCGAAGGCCGGGGGTCTTGGCTTCGAGGACTCCGAGGGGCTGCGCGCACTGCTGACCCGGCTCCACGAGACGGGGCACGGTGCGTGGCGTGAGGACCCGGAGGTCGGGCCGCTGATGCGTCACGCCGCGCAGAAGTACGCCGCGCTGGCGAAGAAGCACGGTCTGGACCCGTGGGAGGCGGCCACCGCGGCGTTCGAGGCGATGCGCAGCCCCTCGGTGCGGGCCGCGGACGACCCGTGGGCGATGGTCACCCACGCGGTTCGGGTGACCTGCATCGCCGAAGAGCGCGGCCAGGGGCTGCTTTGCTCGACGGGGCGTGCCCGCCGGCCGCAGTATTCGGCCTTCCACGACGCGGAGCGGTTCTCCGACCGGGAGAACCTGCTGACCGACTACCACCCCGCCTTCCAGACCCCGCCACCCGACGCCGAGGAGGAGCCCGAACAGGCCAGCGCGGGCGAGGAGACGACCAGCGTCGCCTCCGCCGTCGAGGACACGATCGCGCTGTTCACGCTGCTGGGCTGGCCCTCCTCCATCGCCCGCGGCGGGGTGGAGTACGTCTGCGCTCGCCTGGCCGAGTCCGCCTCCCGGACCTCGGCGTTCGAGTCGCTGCGCCGCGACTATCCCGGCCGTCTCCTGCTGGGCCTTTCCGGGCCGTCGTGGATGGGGTTGCTGCGGGTCGTGCTCGGCAACCCGGACCCCGATCTGGCCCACACCGCCGCCGGCCGCGGGGTGCTGCTGCGCCTGCTGATCGGCGAGCCCCTGCGTGTGCTCCTGACCGACGACCCGCTGCTGGCGGAGGTGGTCGCCTCCGCCCCCGACGCCGGGAGGCGCCGTGAGTAGTGGCGGTCCCGGTTACATCCAGCTCCAGCGGGCACTCGACTCCATCCGGGTCGGGCGCCGCCACCGCGCCAAGCTCGGAGACATCGACGCCCTTGCGAACTCGATGGAGGAGAACGGCGTCTTCCAGATCATCACCATCGACCCGGACGGCAACCTCGTGTGCGGGCTGCGACGCCTGGCCGCGATGCGCAAGCTCGGCTGGAAGACCGCCGACGTGTGGGTTCGGCCAGGGATCAGCGACCGGCTCGGAGAGCTGCTGGCCGAGCAGGACGACAACCTGCTGCACAAGCCTCTCACTTTGACCGAGCAGGCCTCGCTCTACCGGGAGCTGAAGACGCTCATGGCCGAGGACGCCGCCCGCCGGCAGGAGGCCTCCCGGTTCACGGCCGGCGGGCAGAACCCCAGGTCGCACGGTGCCGCCACCGTGGCGGCACCGTCAACAGGCCCCGCTTCGACTGGCCCCGCTCTGGCCGGCTCCGGGGACAGCCGGGCGCAGGCCGCCGTCATGGTCACCGGCCGCGCCTCGTACACGAGCATGGAACGCATCGGCGAGCTCCAGCGCCTGGCCGCCGACGAGTCCCAGCCGGCCGCGGTCCGGGAGAGGGCAGCCGCGGAGCTGGAGGGCATCGACGCGGGCGGGTCGATCACCGCCGCCCACCAGCGCACCCGCACGGAGCTGTCTCTGGCCGAGCTCGACGAGCTCGCCGCCGACTCCTCGATCCCCGAGGACGTGCGCGCCCGTGCTGCCCGCGACGCGGCCGAGCTGCGGACGGCCGAGGCGCCGACGCGCGCCGTCGAGCTGGAACGCCTGGCCGCCGAGGCACTGGCCCGCGTGCGCGGCGACAAGAGGCGCGGCAAGCGTCCCCGCCCGGCCGCCACCCCTGCCGCATCGGCCGGGGTGATGACGGTGCGCGCGTTCGTGCTGACCTGGGACGAGCTGGCGCTGTGGTGGGAGCGGTGCGACCCGGCCGAGGTCGGCCCGGCGCTGACCGAGGAGCAATGGCAGCGGTTCGAGCAGACCGTCGCCGGCACGGCCGCATTCGCACAGGCCGCAGATGCCGCTCGCCGGCAAGCACGCCTGCACGCCGTCTGAACTCTCCGCAAGGCGCCGGCGGCGAGCTCCGGGTGCCGGCCGCGCACCTTCCCGGCACACCGCCTCGTGGAAGGACCCCCTCGCATGGACGAGCCTGCAACCCCGTCTGCCTCCCGGTCAGGAGAGAGCCGGCCCCGCCGAGTCCTGGCTGTCGTCATCGTCGCGCTCGTCGTGGCAGCGGGATTCATCGGCGTGGGCGTCTACGGCCTCGTCCACGGCCCCGGCACCGGGGACGCAGCGCCTGGTGGCCCAGGCAACACCGGCAGCCCCGCCCTGATTGTCACGGCACCAGCCACGCCCGGCGCATCGCCGGTGCCGGTGGCCTCGACCGGCGACCCGGAGCAGTTCGCACGCCGTGTCGCGGTCGCGGTGTTCACCTGGGATACCGCCACCGGCTACACCCCGTCCGACTACATCCAGCAGGTGGTGAACGTCGGGGACCCGTCCGGGAACGAGACGCCGGGCCTGGCCGCGGACCTGGCCGACTACCTGCCGAACACGGCGGCCTGGGCGCAGCTGCGGCAGTACGAGACCCGCCAGTGGCTGACCATCGACACCGCGACCGTGCCGTCCTCGTGGAAGCAGGCGCTCCAGCAGGGCCAGGCGACGCTCCTGCCGGGCACGACCGCCCACACGATCACCGGGACCCGGCACCGGGCCGGCGTGTGGGACGGCGAGCCGGTCACCACCGCCGAGCAGGTCTCCTTCACCGTCTTCGAGACCTGCCAGCCCACCTACCCGACCTGCCGGGTCCTGCGACTCACGCAGCTCGACAAGCCCCTTCCCTGAAAGGGCGGTCGTCGTCGTGATGAAGAAGCTCGCCGGAGGGCTCGCCGCCCTCCTCTTCGCCGGCCCGGCCGCGCTCCTCGTGCTCGTCGGCGTCCTGGCGAACCCGTCTGCCGTGGCGGCCTGCACCACCAGCAGCCTCAGCGTCGGCACGGTCCCGGACTCCCTGACCGCCACGACCAAGGACGGTGTGAGCGTCACGCTGGACAAGACCCAGCTCACCCACGCCGCCACGATCCTCACCGTCGCAGGCCAGGTCCAGGGCGTCGGACGCCCCGGCGCGGTCATCGCGATCATGGCCGCGCTCACCGAGTCCTCGCTGCGGATGCTCGCCAACACCGGCGCCTACCCCGACTCGGCCACCTACCCCAACGACGGCGACGGCGGCGACCACGACAGCCTCGGCATGTTCCAGATGCGGCCGCAGTCCGGCTGGGGCACCGTCGCCCAGCTCATGGACCCCGTCTACAATGCCAAGGCGTTCTTCGGCGGCCCGGCCGGACCCAACTACCCGAGCCCCAGAGGGCTGCTCGACATCTCCGGCTGGCAGGGCATGGATCCCGGCCAGGCCGCGCAGTCCGTCGAGGTGTCCGCCTACCCGGACAGGTATCAGAACTACCAGCCTGTCGCCGAGGCCATCGTCACCGCCCTGACCCGCGCGAACAGCGGCGGCTCCGGCAGCACGGGCGCCTCGGCGCCGTCCGATTTGCCGCAGGCGACTCAGATCGACTTCCCGCTCCCGGAAGGAACGTGGGTCAAGTCCAGCCCGTTCGGGGCGCGCGTCGACCCGATCACCGGCGAGCAGGGCTTCCACACCGGCACCGACTACGCCGCCCCGCTCGGCACCCCGATCCTCGCGATGGCTGCCGGCCGTGTGACGGTCGCCGGCCCCGCGTCGGGCTACGGGAACCTCATCGTGATCGAGCACAACATCGGCGGCCAGCTCATCGCCTCCGCCTACGGCCACGAGGAACGCCTCTACGTCCAGGTCGGAGACCTCGTGACCGCCGGGCAGCACATCGCTGACGTCGGCACCGAGGGCCACTCCACCGGGCCGCACCTGCACTTCGAGATACGCCCCGGCGGCACCAACGCCACCGCCGTCGACTCCGACGCCTGGCTCAAAGCCCACGACGCGCAGGGCATCAGCGGCACCGACACGACTCCGGCGCTCTGCACGGCCGGCACCGCAGGAGGGAACTCATGATGGCCCGCTCGCTCATCGTTCCGATGGCGTCGGTGTTCCCGGACTTCGGCGCCGTGGACGGTGCCGGCCAGCTCAAGGCGGTGATCGGCGCCCTGCTGACCTTCGTCCTCATCATCGCCGTCCTCATGCTCATCGTCTGCGCGGTCACCTGGGCTGTCTCCTCCGCACACGGCAACTACCAGGCCGCGACCAAGGCCCGCACCGGCCTGTTCGTCGCCCTCGGCGCCGCAGCCCTCGCCGGTGCCGGAGTCGCGTGGATGAACTTCCTCCTCGGAATCGGCGCAACCTTGTAGCCCCACCGCCCGAACAGCGCGAAACCCGAGAAGCCGCCCGGCCGGAGCCCTTCGACCGGGCGGCTTCCGTGCGCCCTGGGACGTAGCGGTCCGGTTGCGGTGGACAAGGGGCGCACCTGTCAGGCGAACCGTCCCTGTCGCCTGAAGGAGCCCCAGCCCATGTCCGTCTTCCTGCCCGTGTCCTCGCTGACGAGCCTGGTCGTCGCCGCCGTGCCCGCTCTCTTCCCGCAGGACATCAACATCACCCCGAACTCCAATGGCCTGCCCGGCATCGAGCAGCTCCGCACGATCGTCGGCGCGGTCATGACCATCGGCCTGATCCTCTCCGTGCTCGCCTTGATCGCCGCGGCGATCGTGTGGGGCTTCGGCGCCAACAGCAGCAACCCGCACCTCGCCTCGCGCGGCAAGCTCGGCGTCCTCGTCTCCTGCGGCGCCGCGATCATCTGCGGCGCGGCGGTGACGCTCATCAACTTCTTCTGGGGCGTCGGCCAGTCCGTCTGACCCGACCCGAGCTGAGGGAAGGAGAACCCGATGGGTGTGTGCGATGTGCCGGTCATCTCGATGGTCTGCAACGTCGCCGGAGACGCGGCCGCGTCGCTGGTGACCGCGCCGTTCGACTGGCTGGCGCAGGCGATGGGCGGGGCCGCGTCCTGGCTGTTCCAGGAGGTCTGGACGGTCTTCGACTCCACCACCGCCGTCGATGTGACCTCGGCCGGCTACGTCGGGGTCTACGACATCCTGTTCGGCGTCGCGGTCTTCGTGATGCTGCTGTTCTTCTGCCTCCAGCTCATCACCGGCCTGATACACCGCGACCCCACGGCCCTGAGCAGAGCCGCCCTCGGGCTCGCGAAATCTGTGCTCGGGAGCTTTGTGCTGCTGACGCTGACCGGCCTGCTGTTGGAGATCACCGACGAGCTGTGTGTGGGGATCGTGCAGGCCACCGGCAACACCATGTCCGGCATGGGCGATCGGATCGCCCTCCTTGCCGGCGGCCTGGCTGCCATCAACCTGACTGCGCCGGGCGCCGGGGCGATCCTGACGATCTTCCTCGCCGGCCTGGCGATCGCAGCGGCATGCATCGTGTGGTTCTCCCTGCTCATCAGGAAGGCGCTGCTGCTGGTGGCGATCGTGTTCGGCCCGGTCGCCCTGGCCGGATCGTCCTGGGACGCCACCCGAGGGTGGCTGTCCAAGTGGGCCTCGTTCGTGATCGCCCTGATCGTCTCCAAGCTCGTCCTCGTCGTGATCTTCCTCGTCGCGATCACCCAGGTCGCAGCTCCCATCAACGCGGACCTGACTTCGGTCAGCCAGCCCATCGCCGGGGTCGCGCTGATGTTCATTGCCGCGTTCGCCCCGTACATCAGCTACAAGTTCCTGCACTTCGCCGGCTTCGACATGTACCACGCCATGTCCGCCGAGCAGGAAGCCAAGCAGTCCCTCAACCGGCCCGTCCCGATCCCGTCGCGGCCAGGCGGCGCCGACAGCGCGAAGAAGGTACTCGACGGCGGCTCCGGCGGCAGTCCCTCGGGAGGCTCTGGCGGCGGGTCCGGCCCGGCCGCTCCTCCCGCTGGCGGCGGAAGCGCCCCGGCAGCGGCAGGCAGCTCCGGCACCGCAGGAGCGTCGTCCGGCGGCGCAGCGGCCGGCGGCGGTGCCGCAGCA
>NZ_WBKP01000083.1 GCF_009602465.1 Cumulibacter manganitolerans
CGCCCCGGCCGCGGCGACGTACCTGCCGGCCGCCGGCGCCCCGGCGCAGCAACCCGCTCCCGGGCCGGCGCCGTTCCCCGGCTCCAGCGCCGGGAACCCGTTGACGATCTACTTCAACTACGACAGCCCTGCGCTGGTCGACACGACGAACGAGGGGGTGGGATCGGGGCAGCTGGCGAAGCTGCAGCTGTTCGCCGCGCACGCGCAGTCGGCGCGGGTCACCGCGCTGACCGTCAACGGGTACGCCTCGCCGGAGGGGTCGGCGGCGCACAACGCGACGCTCGCCGCCAACCGGGCGGGGGCGGTGCGGGACCGGCTGGCCACGCTGCTGTCGGGGGTGCGGATCACCATCGGCACGACGACGGAGCTGCCCGGCGCGCAGGCGACGTGGCCGAGCCTCCGGCGCGCCGACGTCTTCGTGACCGCGCCGGTCATCTGACGCGTCCGCGGTCGGCTCAGCGATCGGCGAAGTGCGCGAGCGCGATCGCGGCGGCGGTCGCGACGTTGAGCGAGTCGACGCCGTCGGCCATCGGGATGCGCACGTTCCGGGACGCGGCGGCCATTGCCGCCGCAGTGAGCCCCAGGCCCTCCGCGCCGACGAGGACGGCGACCCGCGGCAGTTCCGGATCGAGCGACGAGAGCCGTACCGCAGGCGGGGCGGGCGTCATCGCGAGCACCTGGTAGCCGATCGCGCGCAGCTCGTGCAGGGCGCCCGGCCACGACGCGGCGTCCACCGCGCAGAACGGCACGCGCAGGACGTTGCCCATCGACACCCGGACCGCTCGCCGGTACAGCGGGTCCGAGCAGCGCGGCCCGAGGACGACACCGTCGATCCCGAAGGCGGCCGCGTTCCGGAACAGCGACCCGAGGTTCTCGTGGTCGCCGACCCCCTCGAGCACGAGCAGCCGAGACGCGGTCGCCGTGAGCTCCGCGAGGCTCGGCATGGGCGCGCGGTCCGCGCAGGCCAGGACGCCGCGGTTCAGGTGGAAGCCCACGACGGCGTCCATCACCTCAACGGGCACGACGTACATCGGCGCGTCGCACTTCCCTTCCAGGGCCGCGATCCTGGAGGCGACCCCCATGACGGCGCGCACCGGGTAGGGGGAGGCGATCAGCCGCTCGACCACCGGGACCCCCTCGGCGATGACCAGGCCGCGCCCGCCCGGTCGGTCGGGTCGGCGGTCGGCGTTCGTCAGGTCCCGGAAGTCGTCGAGGCGCGGATCGTCGGCGGAGCCGACGGGCGTGCTAGTGACCGGACTTGCCATCGTCGGTCGACCGCGGGCGCGGCGGCATCGCGATCTGGCGGCCGCGCGCGACGAGCCGGCCCTCGGTGTCCCACAGGTCGACGTCCTCGCACGCGTACGGCGCCGCGCCGTACGGCGAGCCGTAGATCCGCATCAGCACGGTGTCGCCGGCCGGCTTGCAGTACGAGGTGACCTGCATCTGCAGCGTGGGCGCCCACCCGTAGCGGCCCTGGGCGAACGACACGGGCGGCGCGATGTCCGAGAGCGTCACCAGCGCGAGGGTGTCCAGCGGCCGGCCGTCGCGGAACCGCACCCAGCAGTAGAGCTCGTTGGCGGGGTCGTCCGCGCGCCGCGGCCCGAAGCCGGGCACGAAGCGCATGTCGACGACCTCGGCGGCCGGCGGCTGCTTGCCGGTGCCCCAGACCTCGGGGCACTCGTCGAACCCGGCGACGTCGGGATACTGCTGCTCGACGAAGGTGTCCTCGAGCCCGCAGGGCAGCTCGCCGAGCGTGACCAGCGAGCTCACCCGGGTCTCGCCGTCCTGCACGATGCGCGCGGTGGCCGCGCTGATCCGGCGTCCGACGCGCGTCACGTCGACCTCGACGTCGAACGCCCCCGGCGTGACCTGGGCGGCGAAGATCGTCGACACCGCGAGGTGATCGAGATCGGGACCGACCACCGCGCTGGTCGCCGCGGCGGTGGCGCCTTGCAGGTAGCCGCCGTTGATGAACTTCCCACCGATGTTCCACGCCGGGTCGCACGACTCGCGGTGCAGCACGCGCTCGTTGAGCTTCTCGAATGCGAGGGCCTGGTCCAGCCGATAGGTCACGTGATCTCCTCCAGTGGCTCGCGCCGGTAGGGGATCATTGTCTCGTCCCCGATCCGCACGCTCAGATGGGGTCGGGAGTGCAGGTGCGTCTGCACCCGCAGGCCACCGAGCCGATGGATCAGGATGCCGCCGATGCACACCGCGGACAGCGCGGTCAGCGCGCCGCACAGCGCGAGCGCGACCTGGATGCCCCACAGGTCCGTCATCCAGCCGACCAGCGGAGCGCCGAACGCGCCGGTCCCCATGAGCGCGACGAAGTACAGCGCCATCACCCGGCCGCGGGTGGCGGAGTCGACCGAGAGCTGCACGGCGGAGTTGGCGGAGATCAGGAAGTAGAGGCTGACGACGCCGACCGGCACCAGCAGCACCGCGAAGAGCCAGTAGACGTCGACCCAGGCGATCGCGACCTCGGCGAGCCCGAACAGCAGCGCCGAGCCGACCAGCCCGCGCAGCCGCGGACGCGACTTGCGGTTGGCCGACAGCAGCGCGCCGGTGAGGGTGCCGAGGGCGAGCGCCGAGGCCAGCAGCCCGTACTGGGCGGCGCCCTGGTGGAAGATGTGCGTGGAGACCAGCGGGATGAGCACCTGCAGGTTCAGGCCGAACAGCGAGCAGCAGGTGGCCAGCGCGATGATCAGCGTGAGGTCCTGGCGCCCGCGCACGTACCGCAGCGCCTCCCGGATCTGTCCCGGCTGCCGGCCCGCCCGGTGTACGTCGTACATCCGCGAGCGGTCGATCATGCTCAGCAGCACGATGATCCACACGCTGCTCAGGGCGTTGATCAGGAACACCGGCCCGGTGCCGATCCAGCCGATCAGCACGCCGGAGAGCGCCGGGCCGACCAACCGCGCGGCGTTGAAGGACGAGGAGTTCAGGCCGACGGCGTTGACCAGGTCCTCCGGCGGCACGAGCTCGCTGGCGATCGACGTCCGGGACGGCGCCTCGATCGCGTTGGCGACGCCGAGGGCGAGGGCGAGGGCATAGACCTGCCACACCGCCACCAGGTCGGTCATGATCAGCACGCCGAGGACGGCGGCGGAGAACGCGACCACCGACTGGGTGATCCGCAGGACGTCGCGCTTGTCCATCCGGTCGGCGAGCACGCCGCCGACCATGCCGAGCAGCAGGGTGGGCACGAACTGCAGGAACGTGACGGTACCGAGCGCTACCGGGTCCTGGCCGGTGAGTTGCAGCACCAGCCAGTCCTGGGCGATGCGCTGCATCCAGGTACCGACGTTCGAGAGGATCGAACCCGTGGCGTACAGCCGGAAGTTACGGTGACGCAGCGAGCGGAAGACGCCGGAGGCGCGAGGGGCATCGTCCGCGTCCGTCACTCGCCAATCAGCCTCATGAGGATCTCGCTCGCCTCGACGAGCGTCTGCTTCTCCTGCTCGGTGAGGTCGCGGATCTGGTCGGCGAGCCACGCCTCGCGGGTGCGCGCCTCGTCCTCGAGGATCTGACGGCCCTTGTCGGTGAGCTGCACCAGCACCTGGCGGCCGTCGCTCGGGTCGGTCTTGCGGTCGACCAGCCCGTGGTCGTGCAGGGTGGTGATGACCCGCGTCATCGACGGCGGCTGCACCCGCTCGCGGGCCGCGAGCTCGCCGAGGGTCAGCTCACCGGCCGCCTTGATGCTGGCCATCGCCGAGAGCTGGGTGAGGGTGATCCGCCGGGCACCGACCGCCCGCAGCTGACGCATGGTGCGGGTGGTGGCGACGCGAAGGACACTCGCGACGTTGCTGGTGTCCGCGGGCTGAGAGGTGCTCACAACTACTTAGACTAGCAAAGTAGTTTGTCGTGCGGCCAGCGCCGGCTACAGGAACAGCTGGCGGAACGGGTCGATCGCGAAGTAGATGACGAACAGCCCCGAGATCACCCACATCAGCCAGTGGATCTGCTTGGCCTTGCCGGTGACGACGTGCAGCAGCACCCACGTGATCATGCCGGCACCGATGCCGTTGGTGATCGAGTAGGTGAACGGCATGAGCGCGATGGTCAGGAAGATCGGCACGACCTCGGTGAAGTCGGTCAGGCTGAGCTCCTTGACCTGCATGATCATCAGCGCGCCCACGACGATCAGGGCCGGCGCGGCCGCCTCGCTCGGCACGATGTTGACCACCGGGGCGAAGAACATGGCGATCAGGAACAGCACGCCGGTCACGACGGACGCGAGCCCGGTCCGGGCGCCGTCCGCGACGCCGGACGTCGACTCGATGTACGTGGTGTTCGAGGACACGCTCGCCGCGCCGCCGGCGACGGCCGAGATGGAATCGACGAACAGGATCCGGTCGAGGTTCTCCACCGTCCGCCCGTCCTCGAGCAGGTCGGCCTCGGACGCGACGGCGACGACGGTGCCCATCGTGTCGAAGAAGTCGGCCAGCATGAGGGTGAAGATGATCAGGATCGCGCCGACGGCCGACATCTTGAAGGCGCCGAACAGGTCCACCTGCCCGATGATCGACAGGTCCGGGGTGTCGACCACCCGCTCGGGCAGCGACGGCACGTTCAGCTGCCAGCCGGTGGGGTTGGCCATCTTGCCGTCCGCGCCGATGAACGGCCCGACCTTGGCGACCTTCTCGATGATGATCGCGATCACCGTCATCGAGACGATCGCGATGAGGATGGAGCCGCGGACCCGCTTCACGTACAGCACGGCCATCAGCAGGACGCCGAGGGAGAAGACCAGGACCGGCCAGCCCTTCAGCTCGCCGAACTGGCCCATGAGCACCGGCGCGCCGGACTCGTGCGGCTGGGTGAACCCGGCGTCCTTCAGGCCGATGAAGGTCAGGAACAGCCCGATCCCGACCGAGATGGCGATCTTCAGCTGGTGCGGGATCGCCTCGAAGACGGCGCGGCGGAAGCCGGTGACGACGAGCAGCGTGACCAGGACGCCCTCCAGGACCACCAGACCCATGATCTGCGGCCACGGCAGCTGGAACTGGGCGAGCGCCGCGACCTGCGCGTTGATGCCCAGACCGGCCGCGAGCGCGAGCGGGAACTTGCCGACGACACCCATCAGGATGGTCATCACGCCGGCGACGAGGGCCGTCGTCGAGGCGACCGCCGCGAACGGCAGCTTCGCGCCGGTCACGTCGGCCACGCCGGTCAGGATGATCGGGTTCAGCACGATGATGTAGGCCATCGTGAAGAACGTCGTCAGTCCGCCGCGGATCTCCCGGCCCAGGGTGGACCCGCGCCGGGTGATCTCGAAGTACCGGTCGAACCCGTTGCGCGGCTGTGCCGCGATGACCTCGACGCCGGGCCGCTCGCCGGCGGTCGTGGACTCGTCGGTGCGGTTGCTCTCGGCCATCTGCAGCGCTCGCCATTCCTCGGGCACGCCTCGCGGCGTGAAGTGTAGGTCAGAGAAGTTACCGGAGCGCCGGACCGGCCCACAAACCCGCGCGGGCATTCGTGACAGATGCCACCACTAGGCTGGGGTGGTGCCGAAGAACCTCCGTCCCGCTCCGCCACCCGAGCAGGTCGACACCCGCCGCGTGGTCACCGTCGGCACGCTGCTGTTCGCGGTGGCGGCCGTCGTCATCGCGCTGGTACCGGCATGGCGGGCGGCCGACGGCGGCCGGTGGCTGTGGACCGCCGTGCTCGGAGCCGCGCTCGGCGTCCTCGGCCACCTGGTGATGCGCTGGCAGAAGGCCCCGTGACGCGCTAGAGGACGGCGAGAACCGCGAGCAGCACCGCCGGCACCAGGACCAGGCCGTAGACCAGGACGCGACGGGTCGAGACCGCGACCAGGCGGCGCCGGCAGATCTGCAGCCACAGCACGGTGGCCAGCGATCCCCACGGCGTCAGCAGCGCACCGGCGTTGACGCCGACCAGCAGGCCGAGGACGCCGTGCGCGTCCCCCGCGAGCGGCTCGAGGAAGAGGTACGCCGGCAGGTTGTTGACCAGGTTCGCGCCGGCGGCGCCGATCACCACCAGCGCCCCGGTCGACAGCACCGTGCCGTGCAGCGGCCCGCCGGCGCCGGTCAGGTACGCGGCGGCCAGCCCGACGACCAGGAAGAGCCCCAGGGCGAGGCCGATGGCGCGCACCGGCACCGCCGTGTGCAGCCGCGCGGCGACCAGCCGGGCCCGGTCGCGCACCCCGAGGGCGCCCAGCAGCACCAGCAGGGCGGCGAGCGCCGCCATCCACGCCGTCAGGCCCGCGACGATCGCGACGCCGATGCATCCGACCGCCAGCACGCAGACGGCCAGCAGCCAGGGATCCTCCCGCTCGCCCTCCTCGGGATGTGCGTAGCCCCCCGTGAGATGTCCCCGGAACAGCACGGCGAGCACGAGCCCGGTGACCACGATCAGCACCAGCTGCGGCAGCGCGGCCAGCTGGGTCAGCTGGCGCCCGGAGATCCGCGGCCCGTGCACCGCCAGCAGGTTCGTCAGGTTGGAGATGGGCAGCAGCAGGCTGGCCGTGTTCGCCAGCCAGAGCGCGGCGAACGCGAACGGCAGCGGCTCGAGGCGCAACCGGCGCGCGAGCGCGATGCCGACGGGCGTGAGCAGCACGGCCGTGGTGTCGATGCTCAGCAGGATCGTCACGACCGCGCACAGCGCGCAGTACCAGGCGAAGAGCACCGCGGTGCGGCCACCGCCCCACCGCGAGATCGCGGCGGCGGCCACCCGGAAGCCACCGGCCACATCGAGCAGCTCGGCGACGACGGCGATCAGCGCCAGGAACAGCAGCACCGGCCAGACGCGGCCGAGCAGCGCCAGGACCGCGGCGGACACCTACCGCTTGGTTCGCGAGAGCCGCGGAGCGGCCTTGCGGTCGTCCGGGTGGGTGCGCTCGCGCAGCGCGAAGGCCGCGCGGACGGCGGCGACCACCTGGCCGGCGCTCAGCGCCGTGGACGCCGGCGCGGCCCGCCGGCCCCGGTTGGTCGCGTCGGCGAGCACCGCGGCGAGGGTGAGCCGGGCTCGCGCACGCCGCTCGGGCGACAGCTCACTGGGGCCGCGGGTGAGGCGGGCGCGGTCCACCGACACGGTGTCGTAGATCAGCGCGCCGCGCGTCGCCAGGTCGACGTCCATCTTGGCGGTCGCGTCGGAGTGCGCGCCGCAGCCGAAGTCGGCGGACACCACCTGGCCGTCCGCCGGCGACATCTCGTTTGCGCAGGCTCCGAACAGCCCCTGCATCGAGCCGGCGAGCGGCAGGTAGAAGCCGCACGTGCCGCAATGCGCCGGGGCGTGCCGGGCCATCGCGGTGTGCCCGCTGGTGGCGCCGTTGCGCCAGCGGGCGGCGGTGTCCAGGCGGCCCTCGCGGGACAGCACCCGCTCCCGGCCTAGACCGAGCTCCCAGGAGACGGCCTCCACCTGCGGGTCGTCGCTCTGGACGTAGCCCGGGACGAGCCGCTCGTCGGCGGGGTCCGAGGGGACGACGTCGCCCGGGTGCAGGTCGTCCGGGCGCAGCCGCTTCGCCCACGGCACCCAGGGCTTGGACTTGATCGAGCCGTCGCCGGGCAGCAGCACGACCTCGCTCGTCGTCGGCGTGGAGCTGTCCGGGGCACGCGCGATGCTGACCGCCCAGTACCACCCGACATACCCGGGCAGCTGGGCCCGGAACCGGTGGGTCGCGGCCAAGCCGAACCCGCTCGGCTCGCCCGCGACGCCGAGGTGCTCACCCACCTGCCGCTCGGGGACGTCCTCGAGCAGCGCGGCGCGCGCCTGCTCGGCAGCGGCGGCGAGGATCTCGTCGATGGGCTCCTGCTGCGTGGGAGCCGGCGGAATCGCGGTCTGCATCAGGCCATTGTCTCTCACCGCGGTGGCAGGGCACGTCGGGGTGCCCGTACATCGTCCGGCTGTTGGGGGAAGATGGATGCCATGACCCTGCCCGGATTCCCTCCCGCCGGTGACGACCGGCGACGGTCCGCGGCCGCCCCACCCTCGCCCCCGGCCTCGACCAGCACCACCGGGCGCGGCACCCGGCTGGTCGATGCCACCCGCACGTTCACCCGCAACACCGCCAAGCGCATCGACGACGTCTCGCGGGCCGACGGCGCGGACAAGTCGGGACTGCGCACCCTGATCTGGTCCAACTGCCTGAGCATGGGGGCCGACGCCCTGGTGTCGGTGTACCTGGCGGCGACGCTGTTCTTCGCGGCGCCCGGCGAGCAGCAGCGCGGCAACGTCGCGCTGTACCTGCTGGTCACTGTGGCACCGTTCGCGGTCATCGCACCGGTCATCGGTCCGTTGCTGGACCGCATCGACCGCGGCCGGCGGGTCGCGCTGGCCGCGACCTTCGGGCTGCGCGCGGTGCTGTGCTACCTGCTCGCGGTGCACACCGGCTCGACGGTGCTGCTGTACATCTGCGCGCTGCTGCTGCTGGTGTTCTCCCGCGCGTACACCGTGCTGCGGGCGGCGGTCGTGCCCCGCGTGCTGCCCGAAGGCATGCCGCTGGTCACCGCCAACTCCCGGATGAACGTCTTCGGGATGGTTGGCGCCGGCATCCTCGGCGCCGTCGGCGCGGGCATCATCAAGCTGTTCAACTCGCTGGAGCCGATCGAGCAGAGCACCACGCCCGGGGCGGTCGCCGCGCCGACCCTGGGCTTCACGATCGAGCTGATCGTGTCCGCGCTGGTGTTCCTCGCCGGCGGCTGGGTGTCGCTGCGCCTGCCGCAGCACGTGGACACCGACGAGGGCGAGGGCAAGGTGTCGATGAGCTCGCGCCGCGCCGAGGGGCGTTCGGCAGTGCGGCTGATGCTCGGCACGCACGTGGTCACGGCGCTGCGCTCGAGCAGCGTGCAGAAGTTCCTCGGCGGCTTCCTGTCCTTCTTCCTCGTCTTCTACATCCAGGCGACCATGCAGGGGTTCGGAGCCCTGGCGACCCTCGGGGTGCTCGGCGCCGCCGCCGGCGTGGGCTCGGTGGCCGGCACCTCCATCGGCACCCGGTTCGCCGGGCACTCCCCCGACAACGTCGTGCTGGTCGCCAGCGGGATCGCCGTGGGCTGCTGCATCCTCGCCGCCATCACCCCCGGCATCGCGATCTCCATCATCGTGGCGCTGATCGCGGCGGTGGCCTCCGCGCTCGGCAAGATCGCGCTGGACGCCATCATCCAGCGCGAGATCCCCGACGCCTACCGGTCCTCGGCGTTCAGCCGCAGCGAGACCGTGCTGCAGCTCGCGTGGGTGGCCGGCGGCACCCTCGGCATCCTGCTGCCGACGACGGCCGGGACCTTCTGGATCGGGTGGACGGTCAGCGCCGTCATCCTCACCGTCGCCTTCGGCCTGATCCTGTACGGGCGGCAGCGCGCGCAGCAGGAGGGCCCCCGCAAGCCCGGCCTGGCGCCGCGCGAGCCCTCCGGCCGGCGGATCTCGGCGGCGCTGCCGGCCCGGCTCCGGCG
>NZ_WBKP01000084.1 GCF_009602465.1 Cumulibacter manganitolerans
GGTGATCGAGATCGGGACCGACCACCGGGCTGGGCGCCGCGGCGGTGGCGGACCTGGGCTGCGGCAACGGCGTCCTGGCGATCGCGTCGGCGCGGGCGAACCCCGACGCGCGCTACCTGCTGGTCGACGAGTCGGCCGCCGCGCTCGCCAGCGCGCGGCGCTCGTGGACGGAGAACCTCGGGCAGCGCGCGGCCGCCTTCACGCTGGGCGACGGCCTCGCGGACGCCGCGGCGGGCAGCCTGGACGTCGTGCTGTGCAACCCGCCGTTCCATGCCGGGACGACGGTCGACGAGTGGGTCGGCGTCCGGCTGCTCGAGCAGGCGCGGCGCGCGCTGCGGCCCGGCGGGGCGCTGTACGTGGTGGCCAACCGGCACCTGCGCCACCACCGCTACCTGCGCGAGGCATTCGACGCGGTCGAGGTGCTGGGCGCCGACGCGCGGTTCAGCGCGCTGCGCGCCGTGCGCTGACCCGTCACCCGTTGTGTTGTTGCCGCTTCGGGCGACGTCGCCCGAAGTCGTCACAACTCAACGGGGTCAGCGGGCGGTCTGCACGACCTTCGCGACCTTCTCGGCGACGTTCTGCGCCTGGTCCTCGGTGGGCGCCTCGACCATCACCCGCACGATCTGCTCGGTGCCGCTGGGGCGCAGCAGGATGCGGCCGGCGCCGGCGAGCTCGACCTCGGCGCGCCGCACCGCCTCCGACACCGGACGGGCGGACGCCGCGCGCTCGCGGTCGGTGACCGGGACGTTGATCATCACCTGCGGCAGCCGGGTGACGACACGGCCCAGCTCGGCGAGCGACTTGCCGGTCTGCGCCATCCGCGACATCAGCTGCAGAGCGGTGAGCAGGCCGTCGCCGGTGGTCGCGGAGTCGAGGAACACCACGTGCCCGGACTGCTCGCCGCCGAGGGACAGCGAGTCGGCCCGCAGCTTCTCCAGCACGTAGCGGTCGCCGACGGCCGTCGTCGCGACGGTGATGCCGTGCTCGCGCATCGCGTGGTGGAAGCCGAGGTTGCTCATGGCGGTCGCCACGACGGTGTTGTCGCGCAGCTCGCCGGCCTCGCGCAGCGCGATCGCGCAGATCGCCAGGATCTGGTCGCCGTCGACGTCGTTGCCGTCGGCGTCGACGGCCAGGCACCGGTCGGCGTCCCCGTCGTGCGCGATGCCGAGGTCGGCGCCGTGCTCGCGGACGGCGGCGCGCAGCTCGTCGAGGTGCGTCGAGCCGACGCCGTCGTTGATGTTGGTCCCGTCGGGGGACGCGCCGATCACGACGACCTCCGCGCCGGCCCGCCGGTAGACGTCCGGCGCGACGTGCGAGGCCGCGCCGTGCGCGCAGTCGACGACCACCTTGATCCCGTTCAGCGGGGCCGGCGTGCAGACCAGCAGGTGGTCGGCGTACGCGCCCTCGGCCTCGAGGTGATCGGTGACCCGCCCGACGTCCGCGCCGGTGGGGCGGTCCCACGGCTCGTCGCTCAGCACGAGCCGCTCGATCTCGCTCTCCACCTCGTCGGGCAGCTTGTGGCCGCCCCGGGCGAAGATCTTGATCCCGTTGTCCGGCATCGGGTTGTGGCTGGCCGACAGCATCACGCCGATGTCGGCGCGGAAGTGCGAGGTCAGGAACGCCAGCGCGGGGGTCGGCAGCATGCCGACCCGGATCACGTCGGCACCGGCGGACGCGAGGCCCGCGACCACCGCACCCTCGAGCATCTCGCCGCTGGCCCGGCCGTCGCGGCCGATCACCGCCAGCGGACGCCGCCCGTCGACGTCCTCGAGCAGGACCCGCGCGGCGGCCTCCCCCACCCGTAGCGCGAGCGCCGGCGTCAGCAGCTCACCGTTGGCCAGGCCACGCACCCCGTCGGTGCCGAACAGTCGTCCCATGTATTCAAACCTTTCGTTGATCGCCCCGAGAATGGCAGAGGGGGTGCCCGACCCCGGACACCCCCTGCTTGCGCGTCGCGCCGTTAGCGCTTGCTGTACTGCGGAGCCTTGCGCGCCTTCTTCAGGCCGTACTTCTTGCGCTCCTTGACCCGCGGGTCGCGGGTGAGGAAGCCGGCCTTCTTCAGCGGCGGCCGGTCCTCGGAGTCGAGGTCGATGAGCGCGCGGGCGATGCCCAGGCGCAGCGCACCGGCCTGGCCGGTGATGCCGCCGCCCTTGAGCAGCGCGACGACGTCGTACTGGTCTTCCTTCTCCAGGGTCACGAACGGCTCCTTGATGAGCTGCTGGTGGACCTTGTTCGGGAAGTAGTTCTCCAGCTCGCGGCCGTTCAGCGAGAACTTGCCGGTGCCGGGCACCAGGCGGACGCGGACGATGGCTTCCTTGCGGCGACCGACGGTCTGGACCGGCTTGTCGGCGACGGTGGTGGTGGTCATGCGTGATTCCCCTTGAATCTCTCGCCGGCGCTTACTGGGCGACCTGGTCGATGGTGAAGACCTGCGGGTCCTGCGCGGCGTGCGGGTGCTCGTTGCCGGCGTACACCTTGAGCTTGCGGATCTGCTTGGCACCCATCTTGTTGTGCGGCAGCATCCCCTTGACGGCCTTCTCGACGATGCGCTCGGGGCGCGGGCCGTCGAGGACCTCGCCGTAGGTGCGCGACTTCAGCCCGCCCGGGCGGCCGGAGTGGCGGTAGTCGAGCTTGGCATCGCGCTTGTTGCCGGTCAGGGCGACCTTGTCGGCGTTGATGACGATGACGAAGTCGCCGGTGTCGACGTGCGGGGCGTACTGCGGCTTGTGCTTGCCGCGCAGCAGCGTCGCTGCGTGCGTGGCGAGGCGACCGAGGACGACATCCTTGGCGTCGATGACATGCCAGACGCGAGTGACCTCGCCGGCCTTCGGGCTGTACGTGCGCACTTGAACTGCCTTCTTCGTTGCATCGTGGGAGTCCTGCCGGGCAGGTCTCGCTCTGAACAAACTCTGGTGTGACCGGGCGCTGATTCATACCCAGGGCGCATGGTGCAAGCCACTGTGCATTTGTCCGGCGCTCGGCGCGATCGGTGGTCTGCCGGGGCCGACGCAGCGCCGTAGCGCCGCGGATACGAATGGCCAGCGGACCGACGATTAACTTTACAGGGCCCGACCGGATCGGTCAAAGCACGGCCGCCGGCCCGCGGGGTGGCCTCCCTCACGGTACCGCGGCGGCGGGAGGCGGCGATCGGGCCGGTGGGCGGAGCCGCGATAGGGTCGCGCTATGCCGTCCGCACTGATCTCCGTCGACGAGTACGCCGCCCGGGTCCGCGACCTGCTCGGCGTCGCCCGGCCCACCGACGTGCCGCTCGCGGACGCCGACGCGCTGGTGCTGGCCGACGATCTCGTCGCCCGCGTGGCGCTGCCGACCTTCGACAACTCGGCGATGGACGGGTACGCCGTCCGGCACGCCGACCTCGCCGCCGACGGGCCGACCACCCTGCCGGTCAGCGCCGACATCCCGGCGGGCGCCACCGAGGTCGCCCCGCTCGCGCCGGGCAGTGCCGCGCGCATCATGACCGGCGCCCCGGTGCCGGACGGCGCCGACACCGTGGTGCCCGTCGAGCTGACGGACGCGGCCCAGACCGGCGCGGCGCCCGCGCAGGTCACGGTCGCCGAGCGCGTGGCGGCCGGCAAGCACGTCCGCCCGAAGGGCGAGGAGGCCGCGGCCGGCGACGTGCTGCTCACCGCCGGCACGACGCTGACCCCCGCGGCCCTCGGGCTCGCCGCCGCCGTCGGCCACGCGACGGTCCTGGCCTACCCGCGGCCCCGGGTGCTGGTGCTCTCGACCGGCAGCGAGCTGGTCCGACCGGGCGAGGAGCTGCTGCCCGGGCAGATCTACGAGTCGAACTCCGTCCAGCTGGTCGCGGCGCTCACCCGGATCGGGGCGCGGGCCCGCGCGCTCAACCTCGTCGAGGACGACGTCGCGGCGTTCCACGCGCGGCTGCGCGACGAGGCCGCCGGCGCCGACCTGATCATCACCAGCGGCGGGGTCAGCGCCGGCGCCTACGAGGTGGTCAAGGACGCCCTCGGCGGGTCGGTCGAGTTCGTCAAGACCGCGATGCAGCCGGGCATGCCGCAGGGCTGCGGGCTGTTCGAGTCCACGCCGATCATCACCCTGCCGGGCAACCCGGTGAGCGTGTTCGTCTCCTTCGAGGTGTACGTGCGCCCGGCGCTGCTGGCCTGGATGGGCGTCGCCGACACCGAGCGTCCCGGCTTCGTCGGCACCTGGGCGGGCGCGGCGCAGGGCTCCCCCGTCGGCAAGCGCCAGTTCCTGCGGGGCGAGTGCGACGTCCCGTCGGGCTCGGTGACGCCGGTCGGCACCCCGCCCTCGCACATGCTCGCCTCCCTCGCCCGGGCCAACTCGCTCGTGGTGATCCCCGAGGACGTCGATTCCGTGAACCCCGGCGACGAGGTCGAGATCTGGCTGCTCGACCCCGCGCTGTAGCCGAAGACCGAAAGGACGGCGCCGACATGGCCGATCTCACTCACGTGGACGAGCGCGGACAGGCGCGCATGGTCGACGTCTCCGCGAAGGACGTCACCGCGCGGCAGGCGACCGCGACCGCCAAGGTGCTCACGACACCCGAGGTCGTCGCGCTGCTGCGCGGCGAGGGCGTACCCAAGGGTGACGCGCTCGCCGTCGCCCGGATCGCCGGCATCGCCGCGGCCAAGCGCACCCCCGACCTGATCCCGTTGTGCCACCCGATCGCGATCCACTCCGTGAAGGTCGACCTGCAGGTCGAGGACGACGGAGTGCTGATCACGTCCGTCGTGCGCACCGCCGACCGCACCGGCATCGAGATGGAGGCGCTCACCTCGGCCGCCGTCGCGGGGCTGAACATCATCGACATGGTCAAGGCCGTGGACCCGGCGGCGACCATCACCGACGTGCGGGTCGAGCAGAAGCTCGGCGGCAAGACCGGCGAGTGGAACCGCCCGTGACCGCGGATCCGGCACCGCCCGACCGCCCGGCACCGCCCGACGACCCGGGGCAGCCAGACCGCCCGGCGCTGAGCGGGCTGGCCGTGGTGGTCACCGCGTCCAACCGGGCGAGCAGCGGCGTGTACGCCGACCGCAGCGGCGAGCTGCTCGAGGGCGCGCTGCGCGAGCTGGGCCTCGACGTCCGCCGCTCGGTGCTGCCGGACGACCGGGCGCGGCTCGCTGCCGCGATCCGCGAGGCGGTCGACGGCGGCGCCGCGCTCGTGCTGACCACGGGCGGCACCGGGCTGTCACCGACCGACGTGACCCCAGAGGCCACCGCGGAGGTGATCGAGCGGCCGGCGCCGGGCATCGCCGAGGCGATCCGCGCGTACGGCGCGCCGAAGGTGCCGACCGCCGTCCTCTCGCGCGGGCTCGCCGGCGTGGCCGGACGGTGCCTGATCGTCAACCTGCCCGGCTCGACCGGCGGCGTGCGCGACGCGCTTGCGGTGCTGACGCCGCTGCTGCCGCATATCCTCAGCCAGCTCGGCGGCGGCGATCACCCCCGACCGGCCTGACGCCCCGCGATCGGACTCATGCCCGCCATTCGGGCCCCTGGCTAGCGAGCGGGCTCGCGCCCAGCGGGCGGACCGATCGGCCCGCTCGGGGTACCCAAGCCCGCTCGGAGTGCACAAACCCGCCCAGGGAGCCCAAGCCCGCTCGGAGTGCGCACGCCCGCTCGCGTTAGGCGAGCGCGATCGGCCGGGCCGCCGGGCTCACCAGGCGTCGACGAACGGCGAGTGCGCCGCGTTGACCCACTTCCCCTTCGGGACGTCGACGAGCGCGCCGGCCAGCGCCTTGCGGGTGTCGATCGGGTCGATGACGTCGTCGACCTCCAGGTGCATGGCCACGTTGATCGCGCCGCCGCGCTCGTACATCCCGGCCAGCAGCTCCTCGTAGCGCTGCTCGCGCTCCTGCGGGTCGTCGATCGACTCCAGCTCCTTGCGGAAGCCGAGCCGCACGTAGCCCTCCAGGCCCATCCCGCCGAACTCGCCGGTCGGCCATGAGACGGTCATCCGCGGCGCGTGCAGGGAGCCGCCGACCATCGCCATCGCACCGAGCCCGTAGGCCTTGCGCAGCACCACCGCGGCGATCGGGACGTCGATGTTCGCGCCGGCGAGGAACATCCGGGAGAAGTGGCGGACGGCGGCGGTCTTCTCCGACTCCGGGCCGACCATGAAGCCGGGCGTGTCGCACAGCGACACGATCGGCAGCCCGAACACGTTGCACAGCTGCATGAACCGGGCGCCCTTGTCGGCGCCGTCGGAGTCGATCGCCCCGCCGAGCACCGCCGGGTTGCTGGCCATGATGCCGACCGCGCGGCCCTCGATGCGGGCGAGCGCGGTGAGCACCGTGGTGCCGAAGCCGGGCCGCAGCTCGAGGACGCTGTCGACGTCCGCGACGAGCTCGACCGCGCGGCGGACGTCGTACGCCCGCTTGCGGTTCTCCGGGACGACGTGCCGCAGCTCGCGCTGGTCGTGCGTCTGGAACTCGGCGACGTCACCCTGGAAGTACGACAGGTAGCGCCGGGCCGCGGCGACCGCCTCCGTCTCGTCGCGGACGGCGATGTCGACGACGCCGTTGGCGACCTGCACCCCGATCGGGCCGATCTCGGTCGGCGCGTAGACGCCCAGCCCGCCGCCCTCGATCATCGCGGGGCCGGCCATCCCGATGTTGGAGTCCTCGGTGGCGATGATGACGTCGCAGCACCCGAGGATCGCCGCGTTGCCGGCGAAGCACCGGCCGGCCACCACGCCGATCAGCGGCACCCTGCCGCTGAGCTTCCCGAGCGCCGTCCAGGTGTGCGTGACCAGGCCGCCCGCCTTCGGCGGGTCCAGGTCGCCGGGCCGACCGCCGCCGCCCTCGGCGAAGAACACCACCGGCAGCTCGTTGCGGTAGGCGACCTCCAGCACGCGGTCGGTCTTGTGGTGGTTGAAGAATCCCTGCGTGCCGGCGAGCACCGTGTAGTCGTAGGCGAGGACGGCGCACTTGGCGCGGTCCTCGGGGAACATCCGGCCGTTCACGCGGCCGACGCCGGTGATCATGCCGTCGGCGGGCGTGTTGTGGATCAGGTCGTCGAGGTGCCGGCGGCGGCGCTGCGCGGCGACCGCGAACCCGCCGTACTCGACGAACGTGCCGTCGTCGCACAGCGCGTCGACGTTCTCGCGGGCGGTGCGGTTGCCGTGCTCGTGACGCTTGCGGACGGCGTCCGGCCGCGCCTCGTCCAGCAGCAGCCGCTTGCGGGCGTGCACGTTGGCGAGGTCGGCGCGGATGCGGTCGAGGTCCAGCTCGCTGGTGACCGCGTCGTCGCCGTCCACCGCGACCGACGCGTCGAGGTGGCCGACGGGGGCGCCGGCGTCCACGACGGTGCCCTCGCGCACGGTGATCGACACGATCCGGCCGCCGGACGGCGCGGCGACGACGTGCTGCATCTTCATCGACTCGATGAGCACCACGGTCTGGCCGGCGAAGACGGTGTCTCCCTCGGCCACCTCGACCGCCGTGATGACGCCGCTCATCGGCGCGGCCAGCGGTTCGGCGCCCTCGGGCACCGGGACGGCGGGCGCGGCCGCCTCCGGAGCGGCCGACGTCGCGGGCCGGTCGGCAGCGGGCTCGAGGTCCGCGGCGCGCTGCGCGAGGTCCTTGCCGTGGCGGTCGACGTACTGCGTGCTGGCGGCGCCGCGCATGCCCTTGGAGGCGAGGATCGCCCGCTGGAAGCCCAGGTTCGTCGGCACGCCGGCGATCACCGTCTGCGCCAGCACCGCGTCCGCGAAGCGCAGGATGCCCGGCAGGTCGCTCGCGGCGTCGTGCACGATGATCTTCGCCAGCAGCGAGTCGAAGCGCGGGTTGATGACGTAGCCGGGGCCCGCCGCGGAGTCGATCCGGACGCCGCGCCCGGACGGCCAGGTGACCCCGCCGACCGTGCCGGCCTGCGGCAGCGGCTGCCCCTGTCGTCCCATCTTCTCGGCGTTGATGCGGATCTGCACCGCGTGCCCGGCCGGCTCGGGGACCTGCCGCTGCTCGAGGCCGATCTCGGTGAGGGTGCGACCGGTGCACACGTCGATCTGGTCGCGCACCAGGTCGCGGCCGAGGACCTCCTCGGTGACCGTGTGCTCGACCTGGATCCGCGGGTTGACCTCCATGAAGAACCACGAGTCGCCGGCGACGAGGAACTCGACCGTCGCCAGTCCCCGGTAGGACAGCGAGGACAGCATCCGGACCGCCGCGGCGGCGATCTCCTCGCGGATCCGGGGCGCGACGGCGCTGGCGGGCGCGATCTCGATGAGCTTCTGGTGGCGCCGCTGCATCGAGCAGTCGCGGTCGTGCAGGTGGGTGACCGCGCCGGTGCCGTCGCCGATCACCTGCACCTCGACGTGCCGCGGGTCGCGCAGCAGTGCCTCGACGTACACCTCGTCGCGGCCGAACGCCGCCTTGGCCTCGCTGCGGGCCGAGTCGTACGCCGCCGTGGCCGCGTCGCGGTCGCGCACGATGCGCATGCCGCGTCCACCGCCGCCGTGCGCGGCCTTGATGATTGCGCCGGCGAACGCCTCGTCGGCCTCGCCGGTGATCCGCTCGACGAATCCCGCGATGGTGTCGGCGTCCGAGCCCGCGGCGGTGCCGGGCACCGTCGCGATGCCCAGCGCGTCCGCGAGCTCGCGCGCCCGGCCCTTGTCGCCCAGCCGCTCGAGCACGTCGGCGTCCGGTCCGACGAACGTCAGGCCCGCCTCCGCGCACCGGCGGGCCAGCTCCGCGCTCTCGGACAGGAACCCGTAGCCCGGGTGCACCAGGGTGGCGCCGGACGCCGTGGCGGCCGCGACGACCGCGGCCGCGTCGAGGTACGCGGCGGGGCCGACGCCGGGCAGCGGCACGGCGTCGTCGCAGCGCCGCACGTGCGGGGCGTCCGCGTCGTCCTCCGAGTGGACCGCGACGGTGCGCAGCCCCATCAGCTGGGCGGTGCGCGCGACGCGCAGCGCGATCTCTCCGCGGTTGGCGATCAGAACGGCGTTCGGGTGTGCGGCCTCGCTCATCGGCGGAGTGCCTCCTCGGCGTGGTGAGTGGTACTGCTGAACTTAACGCGGGAGGTGCGCGCCAGGATCGAGTGGCTTCCCCAGCCGGCGCTCACGAGGGAGTTCCCTCGACCGCAGGCGCCGGCTCCCGCGTTGTGGGCTATCGGGTGGGGGCGGCCACCTGTGCGGCGTCAACGCTGATATCCCTGTAGTGAGCAGTGAGACTCGCGGCTCGACCGCACACCCTTCGGAAGGTTCAGATGAGCAACACGATCGACCGTCATGACGAACGTGATTGGTCCAGCGAGGTCGAGCAGATCGCCGAACGCGCCCGGATGGTGCAGCAGATGGGCGGCGCCGACAAGCTCAAGCGGCAGGCCG
>NZ_WBKP01000085.1 GCF_009602465.1 Cumulibacter manganitolerans
GGGCTCCGCGACCGCCGGCTGTGCCTCGCCGTCGACCGGGCCGGCAGCCGGGTCATCGCCCTCGGCGACGACTCCCGGCACTGCCTCGTGCTCGGCGACCCGGGGTCCGGGCGGACGTCGGTGCTGCGCTCGCTGGCCCTGCAGGACGCGCGCCGCGGGACCCGGCTGATCGTCCTCGACCCCCGGCGCCGGTTGCACCGGGACCTGCCGGCCGAGGTGCTGCTCGGCTACGCGCCCACCCCGGCGGCCGCGGCGCAGGCCGTCGCCGGGCTGGCCACCGGTCTCGCCCGGCGGATGCCGTCGGCCGACGTCGACGCGGACCGGCTGGCCGCCGGCGACTGGTGGTCCGGGCCCCAGCTGCACCTGCTCGTCGACGACTACGACCTGCTCGTCCTGGCCGGGGGCAGCCTCTCCCCGCTGCGCGGCTTCCTGCCGTACGCCGCCGACGTCGGGCTGCGGATCACCGTGGCGCGGCGAGCCGCCGGGGCCGCCCGCGCCCTGCACGACGACGTCCTGTCGGTGCTCAACGACCTCGGCGCGGTCGGGCTCGTGCTGAGCGCGGCGGTCGACGAGGGGCAGCTGCTCGGGGTGCGGCCGCGTCCGCAGCCCTACGGCAGGGGAGTGCTGACGGCGCCGGGCCACCCGCCTCGAGAGGTGCAGGCGATCGTCGCAGCACCGCCCGACCGCGGCTGAGATCCGCGGTTCTTTCGCTCGCGGTGCCGGTATGCAACGATCGTGCACGTACGTCGTCCCGGCGGATCGCGTGATCCGAGCCGGCCTCGCGAAAAGGATGTCACATGCCAGTTGTCGTTGGATTCATCCCGACCAACGAGGGCCGCGCCGCCCTCGAGCGCGCCATCGAGGAGTCGAAGCTGCGCGGCGAGAAGCTCATCGTCGTCGGCTCGAACAAGGGCGGCGACGAGTTCGTGAAGCAGGGGCTGAACTTCGACGAGGAGCTGGAGAAGGTCACCGACCGCCTCGAGGCCGACGGCGTCGACCACGAGGTGCACGCGCTGGTGCGCGGCAAGGACCCGGCCGAGGACCTCGTCGAGGTGGCCGACCGGATGGGCGCCAAGCTCATCGTCATCGGGCTGCGCCGGCGCTCCCCGGTCGGCAAGCTCATCATGGGCTCCAACGCCCAGCGCATCCTGCTGGACGCGAACTGCGACGTGCTCGCCGTCAAGCCGACCTCGCGGTAGCCGCTACTTCCAGGCGAACACCGGCTGCTCCAGGTGCCCGACGCGCGTCGGGCGCCCGCGCAGCACGACCTCTCGGAACTGGTACATCACCGCCGCGGTCGGCGCGTGGACCTTGCGGCCGAGCAGCGGCAGCTGGATCACCGGACGATCGGACTCCGGGATGCTCAGGAAATTCGGCTCGACGTCCAGCTCGTCGAACGGGATGTCGAACAGCCAGACCACCTCGTCGGCGTTCACCCGGTAGCGCGGGTCGGCACCGACCCACAGCACGTACGGCGACATGACGTACCCGGAGCGGGTCACGTAGTCGTCGAGCCGCCCGACGATGTCGTCGGCGTGGGCGGCGTAGCCGACCTCCTCGTGCAGCTCGCGCAGCGCCGCCTGCTCGCCGGTCTCGCCGTCGTCGAGCCGGCCGCCGGGCAGCGCCCACTGCCCGGAGTGCGACCGCAGCGTCGGCTGCCGCTTGGTGAGCCAGATGCCCTGGACGCCGTCGTTCTCCACGATCGCGAGGACGACGGCGGCGCGACGGTGCCCGGTCTCCGGCGCGATGATCGGCTCGAAGCCCGCCAGCCGCGCGGTCGCCTGCTCGCGGGTGACGCGCACGCTCATGCGACGCCCTTGGCGCGCAGCCGCGGCAGGACCTCTTCGCCGTACAGCTTCAGGAAGCGGGACTGGTCCGGGCCCGGCGCGTGGAAGACCAGGTGCCCGAAACCCCACTCGACGTACTGCATGATCTTCTCGACGTGCTCGTCGGGATCGGTGGAGACGATCCACCGGGACTTGGTCCGCTCGACCGGCAGCGCGTCCGCGAGCCGCTCCATCTCGATGGGGTCCTCGACGCCGGTCTTCTCGTCGCTGGAGAGCGCCAGCGCGCCCCAGTAGTGCGTGTCGCCGAGCGCGCGGTCGGCGTCGTGGTCGAAGGACACCTTCATCTCGATCATCAGGTCGAGGTCGTCGACGGTGCGCCCGGCCTTGCGCGCGCCCTCGTCGAGGGCCGGCAGCAGGGTGTCGGTGTACAGCTCGCGCGGCTTGCCGGACGTGGTGATGAAGCCGTCGCCCACGCGGCCCGCGAGGCGGGTCGCGGCCGGACCGGACGCCGCGACGTACAGCGGCACCCGGTGCTCGGGCCGGTCGTAGATCGTGGCGTTCTCCGTCGTGTAGTACTTGCCCTCGAAGGACACCCGCTCGTCGGACCAGAGGGCCTCGATCAGCTGCAGGGCCTCCTTCAGGCGGGCGAAGCGCTCCTTGCCGTCGGGCCACTGCAGCCCGAGCGGCGCCTCGTTGAGGGACTCGCCGGAGCCGACGCCCAGGATGACCCGCTCGGGGAACAAGCACCCGAGGGTGGCGAAGGCCTGCGCGACGACGGCGGGGTGGTACCGGAACGTCGGCGTCAGCACCGAGGTGCCCATCACGATGCGGCTCGTGCGGGCGCCGAGCGCCCCCAGGAACGGCAACGCGGCCGGCGAGTGGCCGCCGGTGTGCCGCCACGGCTGGAGGTGGTCGGAGATGAACACCGAGTCGAATCCGACCTGCTCGGCCTCGACCGAGTAGGCCAGGAGCTGCGCGGGGTCGAACTGCTCGGACGACGCCTTGTATCCGAGGCGGAGCTGCTTGGTACCCATCGGTGGTCCTTTCGCTAGATGACGCCGTGCGCGAGCATCGCGTCCGCGACGTCGATGAAGCCCGCGATGTTGGCGCCGAGCACGTAGTTGCCCGGATCGCCGTACTCCTCGGCCGTGCGCGCGCACGTCTCGTGGATGCCGACCATGATCTCCTCGAGCCGGCGCTCGGTCTGCGCGAACGTCCAGTTGTCGCGGGCCGCGTTCTGCTGCATCTCCAGCGCGGACGTCGCCACGCCGCCGGCGTTGGCGGCCTTGCCCGGCCCGAACGCGACGCCGGCAGTCTCGAACACCTTGACGGCCTCCGGCGTGCACGGCATGTTCGCGCCCTCGGCGACGACGCTGCAGCCGTTGTCGGCCAGCGCTCGGGCGGCGTCGGCGTCCAGCTCGTTCTGGGTCGCGCACGGCAGCGCCACCGCGACCGGCACCGACCACAGCGAGCCGCTGGTCGAATAGCTCGCGCCGCGCCGCGCCTCGGCGTACTCGCTGATGCGTCCGCGGCGGACCTCCTTGATCTCGCGCAGCAGGTCGACGTCGATGCCCTCCTCGTCGACCACGTAGCCGTTCGAGTCCGACATCGTCACGACCGTGGCGCCCAGGGACTGCGCCTTCTGGGCGGCGTAGATCGCCACGTTGCCGGAGCCGGAGATCGCTACACGGGCGCCCTCGAACGACCGCCCGATCGCGCCGAGCATCTGCTCGGCGAACACGACCGTGCCGAAGCCGGTGGCCTCGGGACGCACCAGCGAGCCGCCCCAGCCGAGGCCTTTGCCGGTCAGGACCCCGGACTCGTAGCGGTTGGTGATGCGCTTGTACTGCCCGAACAGGTAGCCGATCTCGCGGCCGCCGACGCCGATGTCACCGGCCGGGACGTCGGTGTACTCGCCGATGTGCCGGTACAGCTCGGTCATGAACGACTGGCAGAACCGCATCACCTCGGCGTCCGAGCGGCCCTTCGGGTCGAAGTCCGAGCCGCCCTTGCCGCCGCCGATCGGCATGCCGGTCAGCGCGTTCTTGAAGATCTGCTCGAAGCCGAGGAACTTGACGATGCCGAGGTACACCGACGGGTGGAAGCGCAGGCCGCCCTTGTACGGCCCGAGCGCGGAGTTGAACTCCACCCGGAAGCCGCGGTTGATGTGGATGCGGTTCTGGTCGTCGGTCCACGGCACGCGGAAGATGATCTGGCGCTCCGGCTCGCAGATCCGCTCGAGGACGCATGCCTCCGCGTACTGCGGGTGACGGGCGAAGACCGGCGCCAGCGAGGTGACGACCTCGCGAACCGCCTGGTGGAACTCCGGTTCACCAGGGTTGCGGTCGATCACCTTCTGGTAGATCCCCTCGAGCTGGTCCGCCACGTTCGCCACGATTCTCCGTTCGCCATGCTGCTGTCCGTGGCCGATCCTATGCTCTGGGGTATGTCGCGAGCGCACGCCGTCTTCTCCTCGCCGCTCGGCCCGCTGACCGCGGTGCTCAGCGAGGACGGCCTGTGCGGGCTGTACATGAAGCTCACCAAGCGGCCGTTGAGCCCGGCCATCACCGGTCCTCGCGACGACACCGTCGGCCGCGAGGTGGCCGAGCAGCTAGGCGAGTACTTCCGCGGGGAGCGCCAGGTCTTCGACCTCCCGCTCGACCTGCACGGGACCGACTTCCAGCGGCGGGTCTGGGCCCTGCTGCTGGAGATCCCGTACGCCGGGCAGTCGACGTACGGCGCGATCGCCGCAGCGCTCGGCGAGCCCAGGCTGGTGCGTGCGGTCGGTGCGGCCAACGGCAGCAACCCCGTCAGCATCGTCGTGCCCTGCCACCGGGTGGTGGGCAGCAGCGGCGCGCTGACCGGCTACGCCGGGGGCGTCGAGCGCAAGCGCTTCCTGCTCGACCTGGAGGCGCGGGTGGCCGGCAGCACGCCGACGCTCTTCTGAGGCCGGCGCCCGGGGCCGGCGCTCAGCGCCCGCTGCGCAGCGCCGCCCGCGCGCGTTCCACGATCTTCGTGCACTCCCAGCGGATCGCCTCGCGATCCGCGGGCACGAAACCGGCCCGTACGCGGCGGTCGAGGAAGTCGTCGACGTCCAGCGCGCCCTCGGCGAGGACGGCGTGCACGACCTCGACGCCGAGGACGGGGGAGCCGGCAGCCACCGGCTCGAGCAGCGTCGGGTCGTCGGTGGCCAGCGCGGCCACCGACGGTGCCTCGGTGCCGTAGCGGCGTACCAGCCGCGGCGGCGCGGCGATGCGCCCCAGCGTGCCGCGGTCTGCCGCGCCCACCAGCGGCAGCTCGGCAGTCACGCAGTCGGCCTGCCGGCCGAGGCGCCGCAGCACGGCGTCCACGGTGTCCTCGGCCATCTTGCGGTACGTAGTGAGCTTGCCGCCGGTGATCGTGATCGGCTGACCGGGCCGGTCGAGCAGCAGGTGCCGGCGCGAGAGGTCGGCGCTCGCGCCGCCGGTGCCGTCGGAGACCAGCGGACGCAGGCCGGCGAACCGCCCCACCACGTCGTCCGCGGTGAGCGGCGTGCGCAGCGCGGTGCCGAGGGTGCTCAGCAGGAACCGCTCGTCGGCCTCGGGGATCTGCGGTGCGTAGGGGTCCTCGCCGGGCGCGGGCTCGTCCGTCAGCCCGACGTAGGTCAGCCCGTCGGGCTGCGGTATCGCGAAGACGTACCGCCCGACGGTGCCCGGGACCGGGACGGTCAGGATCGCCCGGGGGTCGCCCAGCGACGAGCTGCGCACGACCAGGTGGGTGCCGCGGCTCGGCGTGAGCTGCAGACCGCCGGCGATCCGGTCCGCCCACACCCCGGTGGCGTTGACGACCACGTCGGCGTGCACGACCCGGACGTCGCCGGTCAGCGTGTCGGTGAGGGTCGCCGACCGGGCGTTGACGTCGGTCGCCGCGCACCGCGTGACGATCTGGGCGCCGTGCGCCGCGGCGGTGCGGGCGACCGCGACGACGAGCCGGACGTCGTCCTCGATCTGCCCGTCCCAGTAGGTCAGGCCGCCGCGCAGCCCGGCCCGGTCGAGCGCGGGCGCCAGCAGGAGCAGCTCCTGGGCGCTGATCCGGCTGGGGCTCGGCAGCAGGGCGGCGGGGGTGCGGGAGGAGACGCGCAGCAGGTCGGCCAGCCGCAGCCCGGCGTACATCTTCAGGCCCTCGGCACGGCCGAGGTAGTCGCCCAGCGGGATCACCGTCTGGGACGGCCGCACGAGGTGCGGCGCGATGGTCGTGAGCAGGTGATGACGCTCGGTGGCCGACTCGCGGGCCAGCGCGACGTCGCCCTTGGCGAGGTACCGCAGGCCCCCGTGCGCCAGCTTCGAGGAGTACCCGCTGGTGCCGCTGCCGAGGTCGCGGCGCTCGACCAGCGCCACCCGCAGGCCCCGGGCGGCGGCGTCCAGCGCGACGCCGACCCCGGTGATCCCGCCGCCGACGACGAGCACGTCGAGCGGCTGGGTCGCGGTCTGCTCGAGCCCCTCGAGCGCGGCGGCGCGGGTGCCGGCGTTGATCCAGTTGCGGGATGCGGCTGGCGCGGTGGGGCTCGGTGATGTCATCGGCGGCGCGGTCTCCTGGGCGGGCGAATGTCGCCCTAACGGTACGCGTCGCGGGCCGGAATCCCGCCGCGGCGCGACGGGACGGAAAACCGGTTCTGCCGCGCCCCGCGGGTGCGAGACTGGACGCCCAGCGCGCGACGGGAGAGCGATGAACGAGAACCTGACCGAGATCGTCGCGCCGTCGGTGTGGTGGGGCTGGGGCGACCCGGCCCGGTCCGCCGGCGTCCCGGAGCACGTCGCGCGGGTGCTGGTCGACGAGCTGGGCGCGCGCCCGGCCGAGACGCCGCCGGTGCCGCTGGCCGACGTGCGGATGCCGGCGTCCCGGCTGTCCGCCGACGATCTCGCTGCGCTGGCCGAGACCGGCTGCGAGGTGCTGACCGACCGCGCCGAGCGCGCGGCGCACGCCGGCGGCAAGAGCTATCCCGACCTCTGGCGGCGGCGGCACGGCGACTGCGAGCAGGCGCCGGACGCGGTGCTGTGCCCGCACGACGAGGCGGAGGTCGCCGCGCTGCTGGTGGCCTGCGAGCGGCTCGGCGTCGCCGTGGTGCCGTACGGCGGGGGGACCAGCGTGGTCGGCGGCGTCCAGCCCGAGCCCGGCGGCTTCCGCGCGGTCGTGACCGTCGACCTCCGGCACCTGGCCGCGGTCATCTCGATCGAGCCGGAGAACCTGCGCGCGACGTTCGGCGCGGGGTTGCGCGGGCCCGCGATGGAGGCGGCGCTCGCCGCGCGCGGCTGCACGCTCGGGCACTACCCGCAGAGCCACCAGGAAGCCGGCGTCGGCGGGTACGTCGCGACCAGGTCCGCGGGGCAGGCCTCGACCGGTTACGGCCGCTCCGACCAGCTCGTCGAGCGGGTGCGGATCTGCACGCCGAGGGGCGTGCTCGATCTCGGCGGCAGCGCGCCGGCGAGCGCGGCCGGCCCGCGAGTGATCGAACTCGTCATCGGCAGCGAGGGAACGCTCGGGATCATCACCGAGGTGACCATGCGGCTGCATCCTGCGCCGGCGGCCAAGCGGTACGCCGGGTGGCTGTTCGAGTCCTTCGACGCGGCCCGCGAGGCGCTGCGCGACGCGGTGCACGCCTACGGCAAGGCCCAGCTGCCGGCCGTGTGCCGGGTCTCCGACGAGGAGGAGACCCGGATCGCGCTGGCCCAGATCGGGGGCGCCAAGGCGGCGGTGGTGCGGAAGTACGCCACGCTTCGCGGCCTGCGGGCGCCGTGCCTGGGCATCTTCGTCTGGGAGGGCGATCCGGAGACGACCGGCCTGGCCAAGCACCAGATCGAACGCACCCTCTCCCGGCACGGCGCCGTCCGGCTCGGGCCGGTCGCGGCGCGGTCGTGGGAGAAGGGCCGCTTCGGCGCGCCGTACCTGCGCGACCACCTGCTCGGCCGGGGACTGCTCGTCGAGACGCTGGAGACCGCGCAGTCGTGGAGCGCCGCGGTGTCGACGTACCGCGCGGTGCAGGATGCGCTCCGGGATGCGCTGGGCGATCGCGCGTCGGTGCAGTGCCACATCTCGCACGTCTACGAGACGGGGGTGTCGCTCTACTTCACCTTCCTCGCCGCCGAGGAGGACGACCCTCTCGCGCAGTGGCGGCGCGCGAAGGCCGCCGCGAGCGAGGCGATCGTGGCCACCGGGGCCACCATCACCCACCACCACGCAGTCGGCATCGACCACGCTCCCTACCTCGCGGCCGAGACGGGGGAGCTGGCGCTCGACGTCCTGCGGTCGGTGAAGGCGACCCTCGACCCGGCAGGCATCCTCAACCCCGGCAAGCTGATGAACGGTGGACGACGTGGCTGACGCGCTGCACCTCCTGATCAACCCGCGCTCGGCGTACGGCCGCGAGGAGCGGCGCAGCCGCATCGAGCGGCTGCTGCGCACCCAGGGGTACGAGGTCACCACGCACGTCACGGCCGCGGCGGGGGACGCCGAGAACCACACCGCTGCGCTCGGCCCGGACGCGCTGGTCGCGGTCGTCGGCGGGGACGGCACGATCGCCGAGGCGGCCCGGGGCGCGGTCCGCAGTGGCGCCGTGCTGATCCCGCTGCCCGGTGGGCGCGGCAACGACCTGTGCCGCTATTTCGGCATCGGGCTCGATCTGGAGCGGGCGGTGCAGCAGCTGCCGACGTACGCCGAGCGGCGTATCGACGCGGGCTCGATCGACGGTCGGGTGTTCGTCGGGGTCGCGACGATCGGTTTCGACGCGATCGCCAACGACTTCGCGAACCGGTCGAAGGTGCGCGGGAAGACCGTGTACGCGGTCTCGGCGCTGCGCGCTCTCGCCCGGTGGAAGCCGATGACCTTCACGCTGCTCGTCGACGGAGAGCCCCGCACGCTGGTCGGCACCTCGGTCGTCATCGGCAACACCGGCAGGTACGGCGGCGGCATGCGGATCTGCCCGCGCGCCGAGGTGGACGACGGGCTGCTCGACCTCGTGACCATCGGGAAGGTGGGCAGGCTGGACTTCGTGCGGACGCTGCCGAAGGTGTTCACCGGCAGCCACCTGGCACATCCGCAGGTGCACATGGAGCAGGTGCGGACGGTGCGGGTCGAGGCGGTCGAGGGCGGCCGGCGCGCCCACCGTCGGCGGATGGCGATATACGCGGACGGCGACCGGGTGGCGGCGGTGCCCGTCGAGGTGTCGGTGCTGCCCGACGCGGTGCGGATGCTGCTGCCGGTCGCCGGCCGCGCAGACGGTCGCGCGGCGTCGCGGGCGGCGGGCTGAGGGCGACCGGCGGACGGGGAGCGCCCGGC
>NZ_WBKP01000086.1 GCF_009602465.1 Cumulibacter manganitolerans
ATCACCCACGCCCGCCGCCACCACCCGGCCAGCCCGGCCACACCGACAGGCCAGCCGCCCCTCGTGAAACATCGAGGCTAGGCGAAGGCGACGTCGAGACACGGTGCGGCGACGATGTCGGCTTGCGGCGTCTCGACGTCGCTCGTTCCTCGCTCGCTCGACGACCGGTGAGAGGCGTCGCGACCGTTCGACCGGTGAGCGTTGAGCGGCGACGACCGTGGAGAGGCGTCGCGACCGTTCGACCGATGAGCATTGAGCGGCGACGACCGTGGAGAGGCGTCGCGACCGTTCGACCGGTGAGCGTTGAGCGGCGACGACCGTGGAGAGGCGTCGCGACCGTTCGACGGCTCGACGACCCGTGAGCGTCGAGCCTTAACGACCGCGGAGGGGCCTCGACGACCGTGGAGAGGCCCCCGATTCTGGGTCCGCGAAGCCGCTCGGCGGGTCGGCGGTAGGAAAATCGGGTTGACGAGGCCGCGGCGGCGCGTGGACGATTCGGCGGTGCTGATCCGACGCGAGGCCCCCGACGACATCGACCCCATCCGGGCGGTCACCGCCGCGGCGTTCCGCGGGGCGCAGCACAGCGCGCCGCCGGTCGAGCCGGGCGGCGACCCCGGCGAGGCGACCCTCGTCGGCTGGCTGCGGGCCGATCCCGGATGGATCCCCGAGCTATCGCTCGTCGCGATCGAGGACGACGCGGTGGTCGGGCACGTGGTCGCGACCCGTGCACACGTCGACGGACGGCCGGCCCTGGGGCTCGGCCCGGTGAGCGTGCTGCCCGGCTGGCAGCGCGCCGGCGTCGGCTCGGCGCTGATGCACGCGGTGCTCGGTGCTGCCGACGCGCTGCACGAGCCGCTCGTCGGGTTGCTCGGCGAACCGGGCTACTACCGCCGGTTCGGCTTCGTCCCCGCCCGTTCGGTCGACGTCCTCGCCCCGAACGAGGCATGGGGCGACTACTTCCAGGTGCGGACGCTGTCCGACTACGCCGGCCAGGTGGGCCGCTTCTCCTACGCGGCGCCCTTCGAGCGCTTCTGATCTACCCGCTTCTGTTACAGCGAACGCGCTCAGCGGGTCCGCGGTAACAACATCGGGGTGTTACGCGGGCCAGGGGGCGGTGGCGGGGCGCAGCAGCGACGGGTCCTCGACGGCGCGCGATGCGGCCAGCAGGCCCGCGACGGCGAGCGAGTTGATGATCGTCCCGTCGTGCACGGCCCGCACGCAGTCCGCGAGCGGCACCCGGCGCACGATCAGGTCCGCCTCCTCGTTCTCGCGGACGAAGCCGTCGGGCACGGGGGCGTCGTGCAGGTCGCGGGCGAGGTAGACCCGCACCCGCTCCTCGCAGAAGCCGGCCGCGCTCACCAGGTCGACGAGGGTGTCCCACCGCTCGGCGCGCAGCCCGACCTCCTCGGCGAGCTCGCGCTGCGCGGCCTCGACGGCGTGCTCACCGTCGACGTCGAGGATCCCCGCGGGCAGCTCCCACAGGAACCGCCGCACGGCGGGCCGGTACTGCTCGATCAGGACGACGCCGCCGTCCTCGTCGAGCGCGACGACGCCGACCGCGCCGCCGTGCGTCACGACGTCCCGGCGCGCGGTGCTGCCATCGGGGAACCGGACGTGGTCCTCGCGGACGCCGAGGATCCGGCCGGCGTACCGGGTGTCCGAGCGCTCCACGACGTACCCGTCGGAGGGGCGCTGCTCGAGGGTGGCCATCAGGACACCGGCAGCTTCGCCGAGTCCTGGTACTGCAGCGCCGCGCCGATGAACCCGGCGAACAGCGGGTGCGCCTTGGTCGGGCGC
This sequence comes from Cumulibacter manganitolerans, assembly GCF_009602465.1. NCBI lineage: Bacteria > Bacillati > Actinomycetota > Actinomycetes > Geodermatophilales > Geodermatophilaceae > Cumulibacter > Cumulibacter manganitolerans. Next base: position 1,798 of record NZ_WBKP01000086.1, read on the forward strand.
GACTTGAGCTCGGGATGCGCCTGGGTGCCGACGAAGAACGGGTGGACGTCGGCCGGCAGCTCGCAGAACTCGACCAGCCGCCCGTCGGGCGAGGTGCCGGTGAACTGCAGGCCGGCCTTCTCGATCTGCTCCCGGAAGGCGTTGTTCACCTCGTAGCGGTGCCGGTGCCGCTCGTGCGCGACCTCCGAGCCGTAGGCCCGCGCGACGACGGATCCCTTGCGCAGCACGGCTTCGTACGAGCCGAGCCGCATCGTGCCGCCCATGTCGCGCTCGCCGGCGACGACGTCCTCCTGGTCGGCCATCGTCGCGACGACGGGGTACGGCGAGTCGGGGTCGAACTCCGCCGAGTTGGCGCCCTCGAGACCCGCGAGGTTGCGCGCCGACTCGATCACCATGCACTGCAGGCCCAGGCAGATGCCCAGGGTCGGGATGCCGTGGGTGCGCGTGTAGCGGATCGCGCCCAGCTTCCCCTCGATGCCGCGGATGCCGAAGCCGCCGGGGATCAGCACCCCGTCGACGTTCGCCAGCGCGCGGGCGGCGCCGTGCTCGGTCTCGCAGTCGTCGGAGGGCACCCAGCGGATCGCGACCTTCGCGCGGTGCGCGAACCCGCCGGCGCGCAGCGCCTCGCTGACCGACAGGTAGGCGTCGGGCAGGTCGACGTACTTGCCGACCAGAGCGATGGTGACCGTCTCGCTCGGGTTGTGCACCCGGTCGAGCAGGTCGCCCCACACGGTCCAGTCGACGTCGCGGAACGGCAGACCCAGCCGGCGTACGACGTACGCGTCCAGGCCCTCGGAGTGCAGCACGCGCGGGATGTCGTAGATGCTCGGCGCGTCGACGGCGGCGACGACCGCCTCGGTCTCGACGTCGCACATGAGCGCGATCTTGGACTTCAACGGCTGCGGGACCTCGCGGTCGCAGCGCACGACGATGGCGTCGGGCTGGATGCCGATGCTGCGCAGCTGCGCGACCGAGTGCTGGGTCGGCTTGGTCTTCAGCTCGCCGGACGGCGCCATGTAGGGCACCAGCGAGACGTGCAGGAAGAAGCAGTTGTCGCGGCCGACCTCGTGCCGCACCTGGCGGGCCGCCTCGAGGAACGGCAGCGACTCGATGTCGCCGACGGTGCCGCCGATCTCGGTGATGACGACGTCGATGAACTCGCCGTCGGGATCGCTGTCGGCCATGCCGAGCATGCGGTCCTTGATCTCGTTGGTGATGTGCGGGATGACCTGGACGGTGTCGCCGAGGTACTCGCCGCGGCGCTCCTTGGCGATCACGTTCGAGTAGACCTGGCCGGTGGTCACGTTGGCGAACCCGCTGAGGTTGACGTCCAGGAACCGCTCGTAGTGGCCGACGTCGAGGTCGGTCTCCGCGCCGTCCTCGGTGACGAACACCTCGCCGTGCTGGAACGGGTTCATGGTGCCCGGGTCGACGTTGAGGTACGGGTCGAGCTTCTGCATCGTCACGCGCAGCCCGCGTGCCTTCAGCAGCGCGCCGAGGCTGCTGGCCGTCAGGCCCTTGCCCAGCGACGACACGACACCGCCGGTCACGAAGACATGCTTGGTGTGGCGGGTGGATGGGACCATGTGGCGACGCTCCTGACGCGGGCTGAAACGTCGACTCTGCGGCGCTTCCGGGCCCGTCGGGCGGCGAAAAAACGAATCCCGCAGGTCAACGACCTACGGGATTTCACCTTATCAGGTGCCGTGCTGCTCAGGAACGTCGGGGACGGCCGCGCGGTCGTCGGCCTCGAGCGGGCGCGGCGCACCGAGGGCCCCGAGCGCCGGAGGCACCACCACGGCGAGCGCCGCCGCGGTCACCGCGATCCCCGAGTCGTTGACCGCGAAGCCGACCACCGCCATCACGAGCACCGCGACCACCGCCGCCCCGGCGTACGGCGCGCGCTCCTCGACGAACCGCCGTCCGGCCGACGCGCGATCGCGCCACTGCCACACGATGACCGCGACCAGCACGAGGGCCAGCACCGTCAGCACGCTGCCGGTGAGCACCTTGAGGTTGGCCGAGAGCTTGCGCTGGATGATCGTGGCGGCGGTGCCGTTGAGGATCTGCCCGACGAACCGGCCGAGGTGGGTCTGGTCCTGCACCGGCCGCAGGTAGTCGGCGACCGCGATGGCCATCACCAGGACGGCGCCGGCGCCGAAGATCAGCAGCAGCCGGGCCTTGGACAGCCGCGTCCCGGTGACCACCACCCACAGCAGCAGCAGCGCCGGTACGAGCGAGACGACACCCCCGAAGTCGGCGCCCGCGCCCGGCGCGCCGTCCATCGCCACCAGCGCCAGTCCGCCGGCCGCGACGAGGACGGTGGTGCGCCGCCTCGTCGGGGCGAGTGCGCAGGCCGCGGCCAGCAGCACCAGTCCCGCGGCGGCGAACATCGCGAAGGTGATGTTGCCGAACCCGGTGAACCGGCCGGCGACGATCGCGTCGTAGCCCAGCGGGCTGTTGAACTGCAGGTACGAACCGGTCAGCACGTCCGCGGCAAGGACGCCGAAGGTGACCACGCAGGCGGCGAGCAGCGGACCGGCGGGATGCCGCCGCCATGGACCGGCCAGGCAGGCCACGCTCAGCAGCACCCAGCCGACGGCGATCGAGGCGATGATCGCCACCGAGGGCCGGCCGGCCGACCACCACGGCACCAGGTTGGCCACCAGGCTGGCGGCCGGCAGCAGCGCGACGACGGTGCCGGCAGCACGGCCCACCCTGCCCGGGGCCCGGCGCCGCCACAACAGGTACGCCAGGCCGAGGGTGACCAGCACCGTCAGCCACGTCATGAGCGTGAAGAACTTCCCCGACATCCAGACGTGCGCCGAGGCGGCGATCGAGGCGGTGCGGAACGCGGCGACCTGGTCGCGCAGCGACAGGTCGCGCGGCTGGCCGTGCACGACCTGCCCGGTCATGCTGGTGGGCGCGTCCTTGCCGAGGATGCTCAGGATCGACGGCGCCACGTCGATGAGCTGCGCGTACCCCGCTCGCGAGGTGCTCGGCGAGCTCAGCAGCGTCCCGTCGAGCCCGGGGGCCGACACGATCAGCGCGTGCAGCTTGGCGCGCTTGTACTCCGGCTGCGAGATGCCGGCGACGACGACCGCGGCGTGCTGCGCCCGTGCCGCCGTGACGATCTCGGAGATGGCGGTGTCGAGGGCCTGCAGCTGCACCTCGGAGCGGTCCATCGCGTGGCTGGTGGCGATCAGCGTCAGCGGGCAGCCGCTGATCCGGGTCTGCCAGTCGGCGCTGGTCGCGGCCCGGCCGGCCACCCGCACGTCGGCGTCCTTCGCGCCGACCGCGAGGATCGGCGCATCGCCGACCACGGTCGTGCACTGCACCGCCGCGCCGAGCGCCCCGGGCTTCGCGCCGAAGCTCAGCGACTCGTTCTCGGTGATGGCGGGCGTCAGCTTGCTGCCCTGCACCGTCGGCAGCACGCCGCGCTGCTCGAGGCATCCGGCGGTCGCCTGCGTCTGGCGCTGCTCCTCGGGGGTCTGCGGCTTGCGCGGCGGCAGCGTCGCGGACTCGCCGGGCAGCGGATCGTCCGGCTCCGGCGGCAGCTCGTCCTCCGGGATGGTCGCCGGGTAGCGCGCCCGGTTGCCGGCACCGAGCGTCAGCCAGCCGTCCCACGGGCAGGTCACCGAGCGGGCGGCGCGGGTCGTGAGCAGCCCGACGCCGCTGTGCTCCGCGAGCTGCCACAGGTGCGGCATGGTCACCGGCGAGATGACCTCCCAGTCGAGGGAGGGCACGCCCACCACGACGACCTTGTCGGCGCGTTCTGCGGCGGCGTACGACGGCGTGCTCGCGGTCCGCACGCCGGCGATCACGACGGCCAGCGCGCTCAGCACGAGCAGCGCGGCGAAGATCCGGTTGCCGGTCCTCAACGGCCGCGGCCCAGCAGCTCGACGTAGACGTCGGTCAGCGCGTGGGCGGTGTCGTCCTCGGTCGGGAAGCCCTCGGCGCGTCGGGCGCCGGCCTCGGCGAGGGCCGCGCGCCGCGCGGGATCGTCGAGGAGCTCGCGCACGGCGCGCGCCAGCGCCGGCGCGTCGTCGACCGGGATGCGGTACGCCGCATCGCCGACCAGCTCGCCCATGCCGCCGCCCGTGGTGGTCACCAGCGCCACGCCGGCCCGCATGGCCTCCTGGGCGACCAGGGACCGCGCCTCCCACCGCGACGGCAGCAGCACGAGGTCGGCCGCGCCGAGCAGGTCCGCGACGTCGCGGCGCCGGCCGAGCAGCCGGATCCGGACGCCGGACGCGTCGATGTCGCGGCGCAGCGCGTCCTCGAGCGGCCCGTCGCCCGCGATCAGCACCTCGGGGCGCGCCGGGTGGTCCTTCCACAGCGCCGCCGCGCGCACGAGGGTGTCGTAGCCCTTCTGCGGGTGCAGCCGGCCGACGCACAGCAGCAGCGGGCGGTCGGCGGGCACGCCGAGCTCCTCGCGCATCTCGGCGCGGGAGCGGGTCGGCGCGGGCAGCGGCGGCGCCGCGACCTCCCGGAACAGCACGTATCGGGCGCCGCACTCGCGCGCGCGGTCGGCCAGGTCGGGCGAGGCGCCGATGACCACGTCCGCGCTCTTGGCCACGAACCGCTCCAGCGCGGCGTACGCCGCCCGCAGCACCGCCGAGGTGGTGTCGACGGCGTTGTGCAGCGTGACGACCAGCGGGGTGCGGCGCCCGAGGTTGGCGGCCGCGGCGACCGTGGCGGCGCGTAGCCCGTGCGCGTGGATGAGATCGCTGTCGCGCGTGGCGGCGCGCAGCCGGCGCGCGGCAGCGGCGTCCTCGACGGGGCGCGGGCCGCCGGCGATCTCGACCGGGGCGAACCGGGCGCCGGAGGCGCAGAAGTCGAACAGGTCCTGGGTGGCCTGCGGCCCGACGACCCGCAGGTCGGCCCCGGCGTCCACGAGATGGCCGGACAGGCCCCGCACGTGGGTGCCGACGCCGCCGGTGGACGTCGCCAGCACCTCGGTGATCGTGCGGCCCTGCAACGGCTTGCTCACGTGACCTCCTCGGGTTGCGGCGTACGCCGCCGGACGGTGCGCAGCGCGTCGCGCAGGTGGGTGCCGGGCATGACGAGCAGAACGGCCCCGGCGACGGCCGCCGCAACGGCACCGCGAAGGATACCGGCTCCCAGCGCCGTCAGTATTCCGCTGGTGGCGTCGACCTGCAGTGAGCCCGGCAGCGGGAGCGCGTGGACGAGGTAGCCGACGGCGATGCCGACCACCGTCGCCGCGGCGAACGACACCACGACGCGGACGCGGGAGCCCTCCGTCGCGCGGGCGGTCAGCACCACCAGCGTCACACCGAGCACGGTCACGCCGAGCGCGTTCGCCCAGCTCATCGCCGCCACCCGCTCGGCGGGCGCCCACGCCGCGGACAGCGCGAACGCCGCGCCGATCGCGACCGCCCAGCCGAGCGCCGCCGCGACCGCGTTCTGGCGTGCCTTGCCGAGCGCGAAGAGGGCCCGGGAGTGCAGCGCGAAAGCGCCGTAGCCGACCAGCCCGGCGCTGAACCCGATGATGCCGTGCGTGAGCGAGTCCACCGAGGGCTCGCCCGGGGACCGGCTGACGAACACGACCGCGACCTCGCTCGCGGCCGCGATGAGCGCCGCGGTGGCGATCCCGGACAGTGCGGTGATCGCGACGTGCGCGCCGGACAGCGACGCGGTGAGCTCCCGCATCCGCCCGGCGGACGCCGCCTCAGCGAGCCGCGGGAACACCGAGGTCGCGATCGGGACGGCCAGCACCGCCCACGGCAGCAGGTAGATGGTCTGGGCGTACACGAACACGTTGATCGCGCCGCGCGGGACGGCGCCCTGGTTGGCCAGCACGAGGGTGACCGCGATGAACAGCTGCTGGGCGACCAGCCCGGCGATGCCGGAGGCGACCATGGCCCCGGCGCGGCGCGCCTGCCCGGGCGGGAAGGCGAAGGTGGGCCGCAGCCGCACCGGCGTCCGGCGCAGCGGCACCAGCAGGCTGCAGCTGAGGGCGACGACGCCGAGCGTCGTGCCGACGGACAGGATGAGCTGGTCGGAGGTGCGCACCGTCCCGAGGTCGGCGCCGCGGCCGGCGACGACCGCGAACAGCAGGTAGGTGGCCACCACCACGACGGAGGACAGCAGCGGCGCGATCGCCGGGCCGCCGAACCGCTTGTACGCCTGCAGGACGCCGGTCAGCACGATGCCGACGCCGTACAGCGCCACCTGCGGCGCGAAGATCCGCAGCATCGACGCGCCCGCCGCCACGGCCTGCTCGCACGGCGCGTCCTGCAGGATCGCGACGGTCAGTGGCCGCGCCAGCAGCGCGATGAGCAGCGAGACCGGCACCAGAACCGCGATCGTCCAGGTCATCAGCGCGGACGCCGTGCGGGACGCGCCCCCGACGTCGCCCTTGGCGACGTAGGTAGAGATCAGCGGGACGACGACGCTGGCCAGTGCCCCGCCGGCGACGATCTCGAAGACGATGTTCGGGATGGTGTTGGTGCTCTGGTAGGTCTGGCCCAGGCAGGTCTGGCCGACCGTGTTCGAGAAGACGATGTTGCGGGCGAACCCGACGATGCGCGCCAGGACGGTCAGGACCGCGATGAGCGCCGCCGCCTTAGCGACGGTCTGCCCGGCTCGCCGCGCGGCAGTCATCGGCGTCGCCCGAGGGCGTCCACCTCTCGCAGCACCGGCGTCGACTCGATCACCTTCGTGAAGCTGACCTTCTCGCTGGCGAGGGTGAGCGCGGTGAGCGCGGCCAGGACGCCGGCGCGCCACGCCGGTCCCCCGGCGACCGCGAGCCGCAGGCCGAGCAGGGCGCCGATCGCGTTGGCGCCGCCGTCGCCGAGCATGGTGCGCTCGGCGAGATCGTCGGGCAGCAGCCCCGCCGCGGCGCCGAGCGGCCCGGCGACCAGGCTGCCTGAGGGGCCGCCGAGCAGTGGCGCGCCGAGCCCGAGGGCCGCCTTCAGCGCCCGTCCGGGGCGCAGGTCGAGCAGGTTGAACAGGTTGGCGGTCCCGGCGATGACTCCCCCGGCGACGACGCGGTCCAGCGGGCGCCCGGTGACGGCGCCGGCTGCGGCGATGCCGGTCAGCCCCACGCCGCCGATCTTCACCAGCCCGGCGGTCACGCGGCCCTGGCGCAGCGCGCCGAGGTGCCCGCGGAATCCCTTGTCGGCCTTCTGGTCGGGGCGCTGCCCGACGATGTCGTCGTAGACGCCGACCGCTCCGGAGGCCAGCGCCGACCCGGCGGCCGCCGCGCGCAGCCCCACGGGGGCGCCGAGCGCCGCGGTGACC